>DSBB01000004.1 GCA_011046175.1 Candidatus Hydrogenedentota bacterium
ACCTGCTACGGTCCCGCTTTTGCCTGGGTAACCCAGGTTCGCTTATTCCTGCACTGGTCGTACAGGGCGAGTCAAAAGGCCTCGGAAATCACCTGGGATGATTTCTGTTAGTGATTAAACTTTTTGCGCTCTACTCAGGTAAACAATGTTTTGCGCGGGGACATTCCCGCGCTTATTGAATCGTTACGGGCGCCATTTATTCAACTTCACTTCATACCAATACAACGCCGCGAATACAAGCGCTGATGACAGACGCGACGACAAGATTTTTATGGTCTCACCTGCGCCTGCTGTACCTGTATTTTACCATGTTTTCCGTGATGCGAACATGGAATCCGGCAAAAAAAACGCCTGCCTACCGGTAGGTAAACAACCCCGTTGCGAGCGCGTTACTTGTCCATGGTGGATATAAATTTCTTCGCGTCCCCAATCTGGTCTGTCGCGATAAAATCCACACCCGCCTTGAATGCGGCTGCCCACCGTATTTTCACCGTGTCCAGCGATCCGAAATTATAGCCGGGACTCAGGCCGAGACGCGCGCCGGCGGCCGCCGGATGCCCATTCAGCGAATAGAAACGAATCCAATAACCCTGTTCATGGGCGTTTTGCGTCAGCGTCCGCAACTGCGTTTCTTTTTCTTCATTCCATTCCGTTGCGCGGTTCTGGCCTTCGGGCTCCACGGCGCTCCACGAATAGTTGATCCAGCGCCTGAAGTTGTCTGCCGGCGTGTTGGGATTCCCGGAGCCGAAAATGCGCAGCCGCCCGCCTTCAGGAACGGCGTCGTAGAAGTGTTGCGTTTCCAACCGTCCGCCTCCGGCAAGCGCCAGAATCGGTTTCACCTCTATTGGCGCCGCCGGCTGGGGCGTAGCGCCTTTTATTGCGGCGCAGAACCATGAATCATATTTTTCGGCAAGACGCAGCACCTCTTCAAAAGGCTCCGCCCGATTGCTGCGGATATCGTTAATATTAAGGGTGATAATCGGCCAGTCCGTTTTGGCCGCGTCTTTCAACGCCCGCTCGACGTAGGGGCGCACCCGCTCAAAAAAATACGCCTCCAAGGTTGGTTCGTCGCCTGTCAACGGTTCGTTGTGCGCCACCACCAATCGGCCGGGCCCCTCTTCGTCGGCGGCGTGCCACATGACGTCTATTTCAATGGCGAGAGGAAAACCCGCATCAAGCGCCTTGTCAATGCGATTGTTCCAGAGGCCGCGATAGGGATAACAGTTGTGCGCTTCAAACAATGACCGTTGCCCGGGCAGAAAACCCGTGGATTCGGCGGCGGGCGACACGACAAATCCGCCCGTAAGCAACACAAATACAAAAGCGATATGGACTGTTTTCATGGTAGGTTCCTTTTCGTTCAGCGCCGTTTCCAGAGATGATACGCGGTTGACCACTGAAATCTCAAGACCTTGCCACAGGTCAGTGGCCATTGGTGAAACGCAGGTTTGCAGCTATATTGCCGACTCATTTGCTTGCTATTTGTCGGGAAGTCCTGTATACTTGAGCGTTTCAGGAGAACTTGGATATGTCCATACGCTGTTACGGGCAAATCCTGTGTTCGCACAGGGAGAGATGGCGCCACGGGGGTTGCTGTTATTTCATGCGCCGTCCAATTGCTTCAAACACCGGAAAGGAAGAATTATGCCGCAAAACACGTTTATAACCGAGGATTTTCTGCTTGAAAACGAATACGCCCGTGATTTGTATCACAAATATGCGAAGCCGGCGCCCATTGTGGACTTCCATTGTCATCTGCCGCCCGAGCAAGTGGCGCAAGACCACCGCTTTGAAAACATGACACAAATCTGGTTGGCGGGCGATCACTACAAATGGCGGCTGATGCGCGCCAACGGCGTTCCCGAGCGGTATTGCACCGGCGACGCCTCGGACTGGGAAAAGTTTGAAAAATGGGCGGAAACCGTGCCCAATACCTTGCGCAATCCCGCCTATCACTGGACGCATCTCGAGTTGCGCCGCCCTTTCGGCATCACAAACCGCCTGTTCGGACCGGACACGGCGCGCAGCATCTGGGAGGAATGCAATGAAAAACTGGCGCAGCCGGCGTTTTCCGCGCGCGGTATTATGAAACAAATGAATGTGGCGCTGGTCTGCACGACAGACGATCCGACCGACACCCTGGAAGCGCACAGGATTGTGGCTGAAGACCCAAAATTTGACGTGCAAATGCTGCCCACGTGGCGCCCAGACAAAGCATTGGCCATTGAATCACCGGAGGTTTTCAACGACTGGGTAACCCGGCTCGAAGAGGCGGCAAATATGGAATGCGCCACTTTTGAACAGCTGTTGGAGGCATTGTATTTGCGGGCAAAATTCTTTGTGTCCCGGGGATGCAAAGCCGCTGACCACGGCGTCGAGGTTCCCTATGCGGAGAATTACTCCTTAAGCGAGGTGCGAAAGGTTTTCAACGTCCTGCGCGCGGGCAAAGCGCCTGATGCGCAGAAAGCGCTGCAATACAAATCAGCGATGCTGTATGAACTGGGCATTCTGAATTACGAAATGGATTGGGCGCAGCAACTGCATATCGGGCCCATTCGCAACAACAACACCAGAATGTTCAAGGCATTGGGACCGGACATCGGATTTGATTCCGTGGGGGACCAGCCCTTTGCCCGGTCTCTCGCAAAATTCCTTGATCGGCTGGACCAGACCGACCAATTGACAAGAACGGTGTTATACACCATCAACCCGGCGTCAAACATGGTGGTTGCCACAATGGCGGGCAACTTTCAGGACGGCTCCGTGCCCGGCAAAATCCAGTTCGGCAGCGGGTGGTGGTTTAACGATCAGATTGACGGGATGCGGCAACAACTGGAAACGCTGTCGCAAGTGGGGTTGCTCAGCCGGTTCATCGGCATGCTGACGGACAGCCGCAGTTTTCTGAGCTATCCGCGCCACGATTACTTCAGAAGGTTGTTGTGCAACGTTATCGGCGCCGACATGGTGAAAGGCCTTATACCGCCGAGTGTGGAATATATCGGACGGATGATATACGATATTTGCTACAACAATCCTGCGGAATACTTCCGGTTTTCCCTTCCGCGGACTGCCGGGAAAAAACGCCGCGCCAAATCCAAGCCAACAAAATAGCGTGATTTCCGCCGACATCAAATGGTCGAATTTGATAAAGCCCTTTGTCGTTTGACGCGAACGGTATTCCATCAATACAGAGCAGGGTGTTTGAAAAAATCCCCACAAGCCGCTCATTTTACGGTATAATTATGTCGAAAACCGAAAATTGGCCGCTGTAGTGTTGTGAGTGGTTCAGAGTTTAAGATAGGGATAGTGGATTTTCTAAATTTCCGGTTTTTGATGGAAATTTGTTGCGATTTTGTTAAATTTCAGGTAAAATTACTATAGTGGTGGCGAAATGGAGCGTGTGGGATGTTGTTTGTACATAAAAGGACAAGAGATTCGTGACAACTTCAATTAAAATATGCGTGGTGGACGATTGCATTGACGAAGCGACTATCCTTTGTGAAGGACTGAAGCTGTTTGGATATGACGCTGTTGCCGCCTATTCCGGCGAAGAGGCGTTGCGCGTTGTTCACGAACAGGAAATACATCTGATGCTGCTTGACGTGGGGTTGCCGGATATTGACGGCTATGAGGTGTGCAAACGCCTGAAAGCGGACCCGTCCACCCGCGATCTGCCCGTGATATTCGTCACGGCGCGCGGCTCCTCGGGCGATGTCGCCTACGGCTATGATCTGGGCGCCGTTGATTACGTGGCCAAGCCTTACAATTTGCCCATCATAATCATTCATGTGGACGCCGCGCTGCGCACCCGTCAGAATACCACCGATATTATCTCAGGCCCGTTCCTGCTCACCGACCCCGTATATACCGACCAGTTAACCGGCCTTAGAAACCGCCGGTTTTTGTTCGAGCGGCTTCAAGAAGAAACGGAAAAAGCGCACCGGTATCGCTATCCTGTTTCCTGCCTTATGGTCGAGTTGGAGGAGGTGTCTTCAGCAGGAGACGACATAACGGAATCGAGTTTTGAAGACATGCTTGTGGAAGTGGCAATTGCCATGCGCAACAGTTCGCGCGCGTTTGATATTCTGGCGCGTTATGACGACACCCAGTTCGCGGCGGTATTGCCTCATATCCACTTGGAAGACGCCGTGTCATACGCCAACAAAATCCGACAGGAAGTTCACGACGCCACGTTGCTGGATATGTGCCCCGACAAAGAATCCGCGCTGTCTTTTGGAATCGTAACATGCGCCAACGGGGTGCGGCCTCCCAGTGCGGACGAATTGCTGGGTGAGGCGATGCGCAACCTTTTCCGCGCCAAAAGCGGGGTGGCCAATCGCATAAGCGCGCGCTCTCTCGAAATAACCGGCTGACGGCGACTGCGACAGCCGACTTCTCTGAACAAGGGCGCGAACCACAGACGCGTCACGCCTGTTATGCAAGTCAACTGCCGGAAACAGCGTGGCATGCGCGGGCGCAACCGCAATTTGATTGAGATACGCGGGTAAGATGCGCCGGCTAACAACGGGGGTCACGGCGCGCGGAAAAACTGGATTTCACCCATGCGCATTATCTGGGCGACGGCGTGCATCATGTTTTCCGAATCGGAACCGCCCATTATATCATCGAATATATTGGTGTACTCCAGGAAGAAATCCAATCCTTCCAAAAACACGGTGTACGCGATTTCCACGGTGAACGCGCCGCCCGGTATTTCCATGATTTGCGCCAATGCGTTAATGGCTTCAATGGAGGCTCGTTGCGTGTCAAGACCTGCCAGCATTTCATTTGTGAAATCTGCGCCCGCGTTAATCTGCGCCCCGAGATGTTGGACGCTTTTATAGATTGCCAGGGCCGTGTCATAGTCGCCGATGGATTCAAAATAGGCGCCATAGCCGAGTAAATCAGCGCTCAGTTGCGTCAATGAAGCATACTCGTCCGTGCCTGCATTAAAGGCGGCAAGCAGTTGCGCCACATCAGCGGGCAACCCGGCGGCCTGCAATGCGGCGCTGTGCCGCTGTGCCGTTTCCAAGGCATACGCGCTGGCGGCTTGGAGGGAAGCCGCATATTCAAGGGACTCCAAGGCCCCGGCATAATTACCCTGCGCAAAACGAATCTGCGCATCCATGTAATAAGCCAAGCTGTTGTCGGGCGCCATTTCCCGCAACAGCCCCACTTCCTGAAGCGCCTCGCCGTAATACGCGGGATCATCCATCAACTGACGCGCCAGCGCATATCGCAACACGTGATCATCCGGACTCTGCTCCAACGCCAGCCGCAGCAGGGTGCGCGCATCCTCATCCGGCAAAAAACGGCTTATGCCCGCCAGCTCGGTTGAAGAAATAAGCCCTTCGGCGAGGAGACGCCGTATTTCGTCCGGATCAAGCGCGCCCCACCGCGCCAGCAACGCAAGCGCCTCGGATTGTCCGCTCAACACATTGCGCTTGGCGGCAATGATGTCCTCAATTGCCGGGGTAATCTGTTGTTCATCCGCCTTGTCATCTCCCGCGTCCGGCGTCTGCGAGGCTGCGGGGCGCGGGGCTGAAGACAAAAGTGAGATGCGCTGATCGCCTGAAGATGCGGGCATGAAACGTAATGGTTCGCCTTCCCGAATACGGGGCGTTTCCGCAATGCGCCGTGACCGCTGCGCGACAGAGGCGGCCGTGTCGCGACGGGCGATGTCAACGCCCCGCAACGCGGGCGGGCGCGCCATTTGCATCACCACAACGCTCGCCACCGCAAGCAGGCATGCGGCCGCCGCGACGACGAATTGCCACGAGAACGGCGATTCACGTCGGGGCGGCGCATTATTGTTGTGTTTTTGGGCGGGGAAGGGCACAAGGGTATCGCAACGGCCTGACGCCATGTCATCCATAACGTCTTCGGCCACATCAACGCGCGGCGCATGGGCCCGAATCTCGTTGCCCGTGGCAGCCAACTCCTTCTCAACAACGGGAAGGGATGGTATCGCCTTCATCACCGCTTCGGCCAATTCCAAACGCGGCGCCGCAACACGCAAAGCGCCGCCCAATTCGGACAAAGCCGCCTCGAGGGGGTCCGCCGACACTTGAAGACGCCGCGCCCGCGCCATGACGGCGTCATGCATATCCACGGAAGGCGCAACTTCGCGCAAAGCGCTCCCCAGATCAAGCAACGCTTTTTCCTGTTCCTGAAGCGCATGCAAAGCGCGGAGGAACGCCGGATCGGCCTCCAGCCTGTCACGCACCATATCCATGACGTGCGAATCAAGCGTTCCATCCAAATACGACGGCAACAAAGCCGCCGTTATTTCCTGCTTTTCCATGGTCAACTTAAAAAATCCAATTTTCCTACGCACCGTTCCCGGAGTTGATTCAAGGCACGGTGCGTCCGTGTGCGTACGGCGCCCTCGGTGGTTTCCAACACTTCGGCGATTTCCCGGGCGGAAAGCTGCTCGAAATAACGCATCATCAGCAATTCCCGCGCATCTTCGGGCAATTCGTAGACGAGCCGCAACAACGCCCGCCGTCGTTCGTCGGCCAGAACGTTTTCCAAGGGATGTTCTGTCGCTGGATACCATGCCGGCGACGCCGCACTACTTGCTTCCTCCAACCCCTCCAGGCTGTCCATGGGCGCCACCTTATTGCGCTTGATTATATTCAAACACATGTTGCGCGCAATACAGAGCATCCAGGGGCGAAAGGGACGTGTGGCGTCGAAGCGGTCCCGCGCGGTAAACACGCGCAGAAATGTTTCCTGCGAAATTTCTCGGGCCGTTTCCATCTCTCCCAGATAGTGCAGACAAAACCGGAACACATCGTTCTGGTAACGCTTTACAATCTTCTCGAGCGCCGAATCATCTCCATCACAAAGAGAAATCATCAACTGTTCGTCGGTGCATTCAGTGTTGTCGTTCATGCGCTTCTCCGGTATCCGGTTCATGCCTTCCGGCGTGCCACCGAAAGGACCGCCATGAGCGTAGCTGAATTGCACACGTTCAAAATACAATCCAGCCGTATGTTTGTTACAATTTCGGCCTGTAACCGCTTCATTTTGGGCGACATGCCGTCAGAACGGGGGCGTGCGTCCTATATGTTGTGTCTTTCTATTGCAAACTACTCCATGTGGCGCTCACAGCCCTCCCCGCATTTTGCGCAGTTTGGGCGGTTACCGTCGGGAACGACGCAGTACCCGCCGAAGATTATCGCCGTTTTCAATCCACGCCAGCGCCGGCTCGTATTCGGGAAACGCCGCCTCCATCCGCTTGAATATGCGCGGATGCATGCTGCGTCGTTTGCCCTCGGTTTGCTCGATGCCGATATGGGCGTGCAACATCTCATGATACACAATGTAGCGCACAACAAAAGCGGGAACAAACGCTTGGTCAAGCCGGGGATGAATACGTATAAGTTGTTCGTTTGGGTAGTATCCCCCGAAGCGAATGGACCGCGTGTTTCTGCCGCAGTCCCTTCCCCAAGAAATAGCGACATCAATGGCATTGTCGAAATAGCGCTGATTCAATTCTCTGAAAATTTCTTTCAAGTCGTAATATCTGCCTTGCGTAACGGGCATGTTTGCGCGCGCGACGCCGCTGCGTATTTCATGACTTCTTGCCACGATAAAATCCCGGAACAGGGCGCCGTGCTTGCGCGACCGGGGGTGTTTTATCCAATAAGCGAGCGCTTTGCGCACTTCCGTGGGCGCGGTCAGAAACATGCGGTGAAGGCGCACACATGCCTTGCTTCCGTCGGGCAAATGTCTCACCGACATCATGGTTGACGTGTTGTCGGTAACGGTAAGGCTGATATGCAACCCGCTGCGATACTGCAATTCTTCATGCAACTGCCGCGTCAACAGCGCCTGATCGGCCTCGTCTGATTGATCAGCCGGCGAACGCAGTTCCTGCGGCACGGCGCACACCGTTGCCGCCGATTCGCATGACGCCGCCGTATTGTTATAAAAAAGGTCCAGTTGTTCGTTCATGGTACTACTCGATAAAACCACATGCCCGTTGTCCGGCCACGCATTAAGCGCCTTCATCTGTTAAAGAGGCGTCCTCCTCCTTTCCGACCGGCGCCGCTTCTTCCGGCGCCGCCGCATTATCGTACACCAAAGCCTGAAACGACGGCAACAGATGCAACCCGTCGAAATACGGATCAACGGCGGCGTCGCGGCGCATGCCTTCATTTAACTCGATTGCCGCCGCCAAAAACGTCAAGGCGTCGTTATCCCGTTCCATAACGCTGTATAGACACGCCAGATTATACAGCGGTTTGGGGTTGTCCGGCTCCAGTTCCACGGCGTAGGCATAGTGCGCTTCCGCTTCTTCATGCCGTCCCAGCACCAACAACAGATTGGCGTAATTGTTATGCGCCGCAATATCATCCGGGGCAAGTTCCAGCGCCCGGAGCGCCGACATTTCGGCCTCTTCATACCGCCCCAAAAGTCGCAGCGCCACGGCAAGGCTGTTGTGGGGACGCGCCCAATCAGGGTCCAACGCTATCGCCTGGCGCAACAGGGATTCCGCCTGTTCAAGATACTCCGGGCCGTCCCTGCCGAGCATGCTGCCCAGCAGGGCATAGGGCCAGCTCCAGCTTGGCGACTCTTCAACTATCCGCCACAGCAGCGCTTTTGCCTCTTTGCTGTTGCCCTCCCGCTGATACTGAAGCGCAAGCGCGTATTCGCTTTCCGGCGTAACATAATGACCCGCCGAAGCCGCAGCCGCGGTAATGCGCACCGCCTGCTGCGTTTGCGGGCGCATCGCCAGCGGGTCCTCCACAAGCATCATCATGGCTTCACCGGCGGTGTCGGCTACGAAAGAGATGTAGCTGCGTTCTGTCCAGTCAAACTGACGCCAAAGAGTTACCGCAACGGCGACACATGCCGCCGCCAGGGCAATCGTCCACGGCGTCCATTTTTTCACGTCAATTACTTTCCGAATCTTTGTCGGTTTATCCTGAAAAAGGCGGTTAAAGAAAGCGCCCTCTTGGGGGAAGCCCGCGGTCACTGCTTTTATGTGGATGCTTGCGTTCACCCATCAGGCGCGGCGCACTCAACCGCATCTTGCCATATTTTACGCCGCAAAACACGGCGCCTGTTCCGCTGTGCTGTTAATTTCAAACGGTCAAAGACGAAGCAGCTTTCCGCTTCGATCGCGCCTCGGTTCCGCTGCGCTGTTAATTTCAAACGGTCAAAGACCGCATAGTGATAAACGAATCTTTTCCGGCGGCGTTAGACACGCCGCATTAAAAACGCCTAAGGCGAGCGTTGCCCGCAACCCAAGCAATACACACTGACTTGATATTTCCCGTCATTCCCGCGAAAGCGGGAATCTACGAACTTTCCCAGATCCATGCACTATATCACTGGATTCCCGCTTTCGCGGGAATGACGATGGTTAATGCACTGCCTGCACCAAACATCTACGCGAAACGCGTAGATGTAGATTCTACACGCCGCGTGTCTCTTCCGGCCAGAGTATTTTATGCAACTGCAACTGCAGGCGCGCCGGCGGCTTGTCCGACGTCATCCAATTTGCCAGCCGCGCCGGCTCCAGAACATGCGTTACCGGCGAAAACAGCACGGCGGCGCATTTCTCGGCGAGCGAGTACCGACGCATTATTTCCATTGCCCACTCATAATCGTTTCTGTCTGCCAGCACAAATTTTATTTCGTCGTGTTTGTTTAGCGCGTTCAAATTTTCCCAGCACATTTTGTCGTTCATGCCGCTGCCGGGACATTTAATGTCCATGATGCGGATAACGCGCTCCGGCAATACGTCTATCGGGAGGGAACCGTTTGTTTCGACAAGCGTTGTGCGCCCCGTCGCCGACAGCGCCCCGGCAAGGGTCGCGCAACCTTTTTGCAGGAGGGGTTCCCCGCCCGTAATTTCCACCAGCGGCGCGTCCCACGCACGCACAGTCGCCATGATCTCCTCGATGGACATTGTTTTACCCCCGTCCAAAGCATAGCGGGTATCGCACCAGGCGC
>DSBB01000357.1 GCA_011046175.1 Candidatus Hydrogenedentota bacterium
GTACAAGGAAACCTACAACGAATGGGTCACCCACGAAGTATGGTGGGGCGGCGATCACATCATCTTCACCATCTGGCCGTATAACGATGAAATGCGCGGCAAACCCCACGGCGTCGCCGAGGCGGCGGCGGCAACCGGGCCGGACGGCGAGATGACCGTGCTCGCCCAATACCCCGCCTGGCACACCCACGGCAGCCGCGACCGCAAGTGGGCGCTGGGCGATGATTTCGACAGGAATATATGGCTGATAAACGTCCCTTTGCGGGAACGGAAGCTGTTGACACAGGGGCACAACGCCGGCGCGTACAAGACGCACCCGCACGGTTCGTTCACGCCGGACAACAGGGGACTGGTATTCACCTCGAGCAGGGACGGCGTGGAAAGCGTCTTGTATGCGCCGTTGCCGGACTGGGAGACGCTCGCATGAGCGGCAACCGCATTATCGCCATAGAAATCGGCGGCACGAAATTGCAGGCGGCGCTCGGGCTGCCTGACGGAACCATACTGGAAAACCGGCGCGGCGCGGTCAACCGCGAGAAGGGCGCGCAGGGCATCCTCGAATGGACCGCCGCCGCCGCGAGCGAGCTTATCGAAATCGCAGCAGGAACCGTAAGCGCCATCGGCGTCGGCTTCGGCGGCCCCATCGAGTCCGCCACGGGACGCGCCCTCGTGTCCCACCAGATTGCGGGCTGGGAAAACGTGCCCATCCGACAGTGGTTCGCCGAACGGTTCAACCTGCCGGTGATCGTGGCGAACGACGCCAATGCCGCGGGCTGGGCGGAGTATTGTCTGGGCGCGGGCAAAGGCGCGCGACAGTTCTGCTACAACAACATCGGAAGCGGCATCGGCGGCGCGTTGATCATGAACGGGCGTCTCTACGACGGGCAGGGGCGCGGCGCGGCGGAGATTGGACACACATGGGTGCCCGACTGGACGCGCGATGTCCCCGGAGCGACGGACAAACTCGAGAACCTCTGTTCCGGATGGGCGATTGAACGGCGGCTGCGCGCCATGAACGACCTTGCGCCCGGCGCGCCTCTGCACACGCTGTGCGGCGGCGACGCGCAGCAACTCAACTGTCCCATGCTCGCCGAAGCGGCGCGGCAGGGCGACCCGCGCGCGCGCGCCGAGATAGCCGCCGTCGCCAACGCCGTCGCCTTGGCGCTGGGCAATGTGGTCACTTTGTTCCATCCCGAATGCATCGCCCTTGGCGGCGGCGTGGCGCTCATGGGCGAGGTGTTGCTTGCGCCGCTGCGCGACGCGCTGCAACAGTACGCGTTCGCGCCTTACCGCGACAGTGTGCGCCTGGTTCCCTGCGTCCTCGAAGAAGACGTGGTCGTCGCAGGAGCGCTGCTGCTCGCAGGCGCCTGTTCGCAACCACGGACAACAACGGCAGGGAGACCCGCATGATTATCGCATGGATCGGGAAAATACTGGAAGCGGCATCGTCGAGACGCGCAATGGAAGTGGGTGTGCTGAAAGGCAGCCCAAGCCGTCCCCGTTCCCACAGCACCTATTTGATGGGCGGCGGAGTGTTACTGCTTATTCTTGGAATTGTGCTGATGAACATTCTCATCCTTCTCCCTGGAGCCCTTTTGGTCGGCATGGGATTGCTGCTCGCATTTATTGAGGCTGTCACCGAGGAATACGATAATAAGAAATAACGGGGTTGCCTTGCGCCACGCAAACAAGGCTTTGCCCCGCAACCCGGCGTTTTGGACAAGCAAAACAAATGGAATGGGCACGGACAGAAACACAAGAACTTGGAAAATGCACAGGCTGCACGTCCTGCGCATTCCTCCGATCCTGCAAAATGCAACCAGGCTTACAACCGCAATAGGCAGTGCGGATTCAAGGACATATATTCATGACTGACAACCGTTATACCCGGGGGCCGCGCGTGCGCGTTGCCGCCGTGATTGTTCGCAACGGCGAGATTCTGCTGGCGGAGCATCTCAAAGACGGCCGCGCCTATTATCTGCTCCCGGGCGGCGGTGTGGACCAGGGCGAAACCTTGCGCGAAGCGCTGGCGCGCGAACTGTGGGAGGAAACGCGCCTCGACGTCACGCCCGGACGCCTGTTGTTCATATGTGAAAGCATTGCGCCCGATCATTCGCGGCACATTATCCAGCTTGCCTTCGCCGCCGACATTGAAGCGGAAGCAATGCCTTCAAAGGGCGACGACCCGCGTGTGTCAGGCGCGTATTTCTTTCCGCCCGAGGCGTTGCCGGAAATGCCCCTGTTCCCGCCCATGCAGGAGACGCTGGTTGCAGGGTTGCGCCACGGTTTTCCGGACGCGCCGCCCAGCTTGGGCAACTGTTGGTTGGCGCAATAAGCGAGAACAGGGAACGCATTATGACATGGCAATGGCGCGGCGGCGGCGCCGTATCGAATAAACCGATGACCCTGGGTGTTGAATAAAATAGACGCTGCTTACAGCGTAATAGGTGGTCTGAAAAGATTTCAGGACAGCGCCATGAACACACTGATGACTATATTTGACGAGACCATGACGGTGGCGGGACAGATGTCGCCATACCTGCTGTTTGGGTTTTTGGCGGCGGGGACGCTGCATGTGTTTGTGTCGCCCGCGTGGATGCGCCGCCATCTCGGGGGGAGGGGGATGTTGCCTGTGGTCAAAAGCGTGCTCATGGGAGTGCCGCTGCCGTTGTGTTCCTGCGGCGTGATTGCCGTGACCGCCTCCATGCGCAAACAGGGCGCGGGACGCGGCGCGGCGACGGGGTTTTTGCTTGCCACGCCGCAAACGGGCGTGGATTCCATTGCGGCGACATGGGGCATGATGGGGCCCGCACTGGGCGTGTTTCGTCCGGTGATGGCGCTGATTACGGGCATGGTTGGCGGCGGGTTGGCGGCATTGTTTGACCGTGAAGACGACGCGCCGGCCACCGGCAACTCCTGCGGCGACGGTTGCGAAGACGAAGAGCGTCCTGAACGGAGCGTCCGGGAAGTGTTGCGCTACGGACTGGTAACGCTGCCCCGCGATATCGCCAAACCGCTGATTGTGGGCGTAATCATTGCGGGGGCGATCGCCGCGCTCGCGCCGCGCGACATGCTCGCGCCCTACATCGGCGGCGGCGTCTTCGCCATGATGGGGATGACCGTCGTGGGCATACCCCTCTATGTGTGCGCCACTGCGTCCATTCCCGTGGCGCTGAGTTTCATGCATCTGGGCGCGTCGCCCGGCGCGGCGCTTGCGTTTCTCATTGCGGGACCCGCCACCAACGCAGCCACCATAGCCACCGTGTGGAAGGTGATGGGTAAGACGACGGCCGCCATTTATCTTGGCACGGTGTTTGTGGGCGCGGTGGCTTCCGGCCTGCTTTTTGACGGCATCAGCGGTTCTTTCGGCGAGGCGCTGGTTCACGACATGGCGCATGAGCATGAACATGAAGCCGGTGGCGTTTGGACGCCCGTTTTCTGGGCCGCGCTGCTTGCGGCGGTGGTGCTGCACAGCCTGTACGGCGACCGGTTAAACCGCCTGTGGAAGAAAGAAGCCGTGGACAAAGCGTCCGAGAAAAACGATGGCCGCCGAATCGAGCTGTATGTCACCGGCATGACATGCAGCCACTGCGCCGTTGCCGTTGCACGCGCCCTGCGCGGCGTGGAGGGCGTGGAACATGCGGAGGTGGAACTGACATCGGGCAAAGCAACAATCACAGGGGACAAACTTCCCGTGGATGCATTGCTTGCGACAGTCAAGGATTTAGGATATAAAGCGGAGCGCGTCCAGGCATAAGCGGCGGATGAACATCTTGGAAACAAGCGGTTGTTCACTATTGATCTGTGAGGGGCGCAGGATACTTACGCGACTTGTACGCAAACAGCCCGGATACCGTCTCATTGTTACAGGGCGGATCAAAACAGCTCTCGGGGCGCGGCTCTTGTTTACATGATTGCTGCCGTTGCAATTGCTTGAACTGCGGGCAACGCCCGGGTCGGTTTTGTTATCATGAGTGAGGCAGACAGTCCTTCCCCGCCACTGAACAAAAAAGGAACAGGCATGATGAAGCAAGCGGCATTGATTGTTGTATTGTCTTTGGCGACGGCGGCGCAACCGTCGCAGGCGCAATTCGAGTTTGGAATGACCGGGCCGGAAGTGTCGCACGAAATTGCCATCGAGACGGACGCCGTTCATGCGGATGCGACATTTCGCGGCGCGGCGCGCTTTTCCTTGAGCGACGGCTGGCATGTCAATGCGCACACGCCCCTCGAGGAGTTTCTGATACCAACGGTGTTGCGCTTGGAAGAAACGCCGGAGTTTGTGTTGGAAGGCGTTGCATATCCCGAGCACAGATTGTATACCTTTGACTTCTCGCCGGACCAGCCGCTGGCGGTCTATGGCGAGAATTTCAGCATCGGGTTTATCGTCCGCGTGGCAGCATCGGTCGCGCCGGGCGAATACGCCCTTTCCGGCATGTTGCGTTATCAAGCCTGCAACGACAACATGTGCGCGCCGCCACGCGACCTTGCTTTTACCGTTCCTGTGACCGTGGAAGAGGAGTCTGCGCCGCTCAAGCAGACGGCGCCGCGATGGTTCCTTGACGTGAATTGGGAGGCCGCGGCGGCCCCGGTTGAAACAAGTCCGTTGGGGAATGGCGCGGCGGCGCCGGAAACGCCGGAAACCGGGGACGCCTGGCGCGCGACGGCGGCGCAATTCCGTGTGGCGGGACGGCTTGACGGCTTCGCAAACACCAATGGGTTCCTTGCGTTCTTGGAGGCCGTAGAAAAAGGGGAAGACGCCGGGGCGCCTTCCGCGGGAGGCCGCTGGTGGTGGATGGCGCTGGTGGTCTTGGGCGGCGGGTTGTTGTTGAATCTCACGCCGTGCGTCTTGCCGCTGATCCCGATTAATGTGGCGATTATCGGCGCGGGCGCGCGGGCGGGTTCGCGCCGCCGGGGATTCGCGCTGGGCGGCGCGTACGGGTTGGGCATTGCGGTGGTGTACGGAGGGTTGGGGCTGGTGGTCGTGGTCGGCATGAGCGCGGCCTTCGGCGCGCTGAATTCCACGGCGTGGTTCAACGCCGCCATTGCCGCGCTGTTTGTCCTGCTTGCCCTTGCCATGTTCGACATCGTCGAGATTGACTTCTCGAAGTACCAGGCAAAACTGGGAATGCGCGGCAACAGCAACGGACGCTTTTTGATTGCCCTGGGCATGGGGGCGGTGTCCGCTTTGCTCGCGGGCGCATGCGTCGCGCCGGTGGTCATCTACACCATTTTGCAGGCGCAGGATTTGTACAGTCAGGGGCATGTGTTCGCGCTGGCGCTGCCCTTCGGGTTGGGCGCGGGAATGGCGCTGCCGTGGCCGTTCCTCGGCGCGGGACTGTCATTGCTGCCCAAACCGGGAAAATGGATGACCCGCGTAAAGCAGGCGTTCGGCGTGTTCATCCTCGGCTTCGCCTTGTACTATGGGCATCTCGCCTATACGCTGGCGCGGCCGGCGGCGCAGCCCGCGGCGGGCGACGACGTATGGGGGCATTCGCTGGAGCAGGGGCTGGAGCAGGCGCTTGAAGAACAGCGCCCCGTGATTATTGATTTCTGGGCCACATGGTGCAAGAACTGTTCGGTCATGGACCGCGCCACGCTGCGCGATGAGCGCGTGTTGTCACGGCTGGAAAATCATGTTAAGATTAAGTACCAGGCGGAAGCGTTGAGCGAAGCGCCGGTGAAGGACGTGGTCGCGTATTTCCATGTGCTGGGCTTGCCCACATTCATCATTTTGGAGCCGAAGGAATAACGCCATACATATAACGGCACTACAGCTTGTATATGAGCATTTCTTGACGGTGGCGGGGTTTTTGTTGGCCTTGCTGCTGGCGGCGCGCGTGCTACAAGAGAAACGCCAGCCCGGCAGCACGCTCGCGTGGCTGCTTGCAATCGCTTTTATCCCCTACCTGGGCGTGCCCCTGTATCTGCTGCTGGGTGGGCGCAAACTCAACCGGTTTATGCGCATCAAAGGCAAACTTTACGACCAAAGCGAAAGCAGCGCGCCCCCTGAGGCCGCGCCGACGGGCGCCGCCCGCGTGGTGATGGCGGCGGGCATGCCGCCGCCGCGTCCGGGCAACAAGGTGGCGTTGCACCACAGCGGCGAATCGGCGTTTCACGCCTTGATGGCCTTGTGCGAATCCGCAAAGGAATGCATTCACATTTCCACCTTTATCCTCGGGCGCGACGAAACAGGCCGGGCCGTTATTGACATCCTTTCTCGAAAAGCGCGCGAGGGCGTTCAGGTGCGGCTGCTGTTGGACGGACTGGGATGCTTGTGGTCAAGCGGCAAATTCGCCCAGCCGTTGCGCAATGCGGGCGGAAAGGTGGGCAGGTTCCTTCCCGTCCTGCCGTTGCAATGGCGCTGGTCCGCGAACCTGCGCAATCACCGAAAGATCGTCGTCGTGGACCACTGCGCCGCCATGGTGGGCGGCATGAACCTCGCCACGTCGTTTATGGGACCCGTGCCTTCGAGGAAGCGATTTATTGATTCCGCCGTGTTCCTGTGCGGAAGCGCCGTCGCCGATATTGAAGAAGTGTTTTTCGACGACTGGGCCTATGCCACAAATGAGCGTCTCGAACTGCCGGAGGATGATCCGGCGGCGGCGGATGTGCAGGCGTATGTCGCTGCAATCGCCGCGCCGGACGCGGGCGAAACGTTGCTGCCGGATTCGGCGATCCAAGTGATTCCAAGCGGGCCGGATGTGGAGGAGGACACGTTTCACGACGCGCTGATAACGGCGATCATGGAGGCGCGCGAACGGATATGGATAGTAACACCGTATTTTGTGCCGGATGAGTCGGTGATCAAGGCGCTGGCGCTCAAGGCCCGCGCCGGGTGCGACGTGCGCGTACTGGTTCCGCTGCGCTCGAACCATCCCACCGCCGACCTGGCGCGCGGGCCCGCCTTGCGCGAAATCGCCGCGGCGGGCGCCATCATATACGCTTATCCCGGCGGCATGGTGCATGCCAAGCTGATGGTGTTTGACGATGCCATGGCGATTACCGGTTCGCCAAACCTTGACATGCGAAGCATCTACCTTAACTTCGAGATAGCTTTGTTTCACTACGACCGCAGAGAAATTAACGTCTACGGCGAATGGGCGCGCATGATGCAGCGCTCTTCGCACATCATCAAGCCGGAATTGGTGAGCAAATCCCGCGCATGGGCGGAGAACTTCTGTCGGCTCATTTCGCCGCTGTTGTAGCGCGAAGGCTGCATGGGCGTCATGGACGGAATGAACAGAGATATTTTCAGCCGCTGTTGTCCACACGGTACATGTTAATCCTGATTTCCTTTGCTTCTTCTTGAATGAATCGAGGCGGGCATGGCACAATAGCCGCTGGTTTTTACAAAGGATAAACAACATGAATAACGAAAAGTTCCGATTTAATAGCGCGCCCGCGCCATACGCCCATCAGTGCGGCGAAGAGCCTGCTAAAGAATCGCCGTTAACGGCCATGCTGCTGAAGTCGCGCATGGTGATGGTCATGGGCGAGGTGGACCCGGAACTCGCCGAAGATGTCATTGCAAAATTGTTGATTCTTGACGGCCAAGGACATGATCCTGTCCGAATGGTTATTGGCTCGCCCGGCGGACATGTGGATTCGGGGTATGCCATTCACGACGTGATGCAGTTTATCAAGTCGCCCGTGATTACCATCGGCGTGGGATGGGTCGCCAGTATTGCCGTGCCCATATTACTGGGCGCGGAAAAGCAAAAGCGCTTTTCATTGCCGAACACGCGGTTCTTGCTGCATCAGCCCAGCGGCGGCGCGGGTGGTCAGGTGGCGGATATTCGCATCGAGGCGCAGGAGATTCTAAAAATCCGCAAGCGCATCAACGCGCTCATTTCTTCGGAAACCGGACAGCCGGAAGAGAAAGTCGCGCGGGACAGTGACCGTAATTTCTGGATGAACGCCGCCGAGGCGCTCGAGTACGGCCTGGTGCATAAGATTATCGCCAACGTTGAAGAAATTGAATCGTAAACCACCCGATCTTCTGCGGGAGAAACTGTCATGAGCGTTTTGATAACGGGCGCAAGCGGGATGATCGGCGAAGCGCTGCAATCACGCTTGGAAAGCGAAGGTGTCCGGGTGGCGCAGCTGACCCGTCAAAGCGTGGGGGACGCGGAACCCGAACGTATTTACTGGCATCCCGAATCGGGCACTCTTGATGCGGAAAAACTTGAAGGGTTTCGCGCCGTCGTGCATTTGGCGGGAGAAAATATTGCGGGCGGACGGTGGACGGCGGATAAAATGCGGCGCATCTATGACAGTCGCGTTACCGGCACCACGCTGCTCTGCCGCGTTCTGGCAAACCTCAAGAACAAGCCGCGAATGTTGATATGCGCCTCGGCCACTGGCTACTACGGAGACAGAGGCGACGAGGAACTGAATGAAGAAGCCGCACCGGGGCGGGGGTTCTTGGCCGAGGTGTGCAAGGCGTGGGAGCAGGCCGCCGCGCCCGCCGCGGAAGCGGGCATTCGCGTCACCCATCTCCGCATCGGCATGGTGTTGACCGGCAAGGGCGGAGCGTTGACGCGCATGTTGCCGGCGTTCAGGCGCGGATTGGGAGGCCCCATTGGCGGCGGCAGGCAATGGATGAGCTGGATAACGCTGGAAGATTTGACATGTGTAATCGCATTTTGCCTCAACACCCGGCGCATGAACGGCGTAATCAATGCCGTCGCGCCCAATCCCGTGCAACAGCGCGACTTTGCGAAAGCGCTCGGGCGGACGTTGGAAAAACCGGCGTGGCTGCCCGCGCCCGGCTTCGCGATCAGGATTGCCCTGGGCGAAATGGGAAAGGAACTGCTGCTTTCCAGCGCGCGCGTACTGCCCGAACGCCTCGAGCAAGCCGGTTTCAAGTGGCGTTATCCCGAAATGGATGAGGCTTTGACAGCCTGCGTCGCGGGCGACATATAGCCCCCGCTTTCAACGCAACTCCAACTTGTCCTGACGAATGGCGCGTTCCAGATATTCTCGCGCCTTGTCAATGGAAGGAACAAAGGGATTAACGATGAGCGCCTGCAACGCGCATTCGTAGGAGTGGTGGCGCGCAGCTTCTATGGCGAGCCGGTCGCTTTCCTTGACGGCGCAAAAGAACCCTTTCAGAAACCGGGGCAGCAATCCGACGCGGACGGCCTTAAATCCTTTGTTGTTTACGGAAACCGGCACCTCCACGCTGCATTTTTCCGGAAGATCGCTCACCGCCCCCTGATTTTGAACACAAAGCGCCATTGTGGTGGCTTTCGGTTTTTCCAGCGCCTCCAACAGCGGCACCAAGGTATACTCATACCAGAGCGCGTTGCGCTGGCGCGTCAGATCGGGTATGGAGTTCAGCGCCGGATTCGCATAAAGTCGCAAGATGCGCTTCTCCGCGTCTTGGAGCAATTGCGAACGGAACCGCGCGCAGGACTGTTGATACTTCAACGCTTCATTGCGATGGAAATACAATCCGGCATGACGGGTCGGAATCAAATGAAACAAATCAACAAGGGAATGGTCGTAATCGGCGTCGTCGCTTTTCGCCACCAAGTCCAGTACCTGACGCATGCGGCTCGCGCCGCCCGCCTTCACGTCCTGAATCCAGCCCATGTCGTGCAAACCAAGGTAATTCAGGTGAATCTTATGCGGCGGACGCCCCAGCATATCGGCTATCTTGCGGTGGTAAACGGCGGGCAAATCGTTTATCCCAGCAACCTTAAGTGAATAGTGCCGATATAACGCCTCCACAAGGATGCCCACCGGATTGGTGAGGTTGATGAAGAAGGCGCGCGGGTTGACTTCTTCTATAATGCGGGCAAACTCGAAGACGACCGGAAGGGTGCGCAGCGCGTTGATGACAGCGCCCGCGCCGAGGCAGTCGCTGCCGATCATATCGA
>DSBB01000053.1 GCA_011046175.1 Candidatus Hydrogenedentota bacterium
CCAGCATGCGGTAGAAGTTCGTGTAATAGTCGCCCTGAAACGCCAGCCGCTCGTCGGTATAGGCGTGGCGCGCCATGTCCCACACATGCACGCCCGCCTCCGCCCAGAGCACGGGCAGCGCGGGGTTCGCCCAGCGCGCGTACTCATAAGTGAACCATCCCGGTTTGATGCGTTCCCAGTCGCCGATTCTACCGTAGCCTTCCGGCTCGAGGATGTCCACCGCGCCCGCCAGATAGGCGAAGTCATAAAGTAGCGCGTCGGTTTGCACGTCGGTGGGGTCGCCCGCCATGGACATGCGGAAACTCACGAGCGTATGCGGGTCAACGGTGCGCACAAGCCGCCGCGCCTCGGCGTACTTTTCGTACAGCAGCGTGTCAAGGAAACGACGGTAGGCGGCGATCAGCTTGTTCCACTCGCCATCCCTGCCGATTTGATGGGGCGAGAAATTCACTACGTTGCCCGCTTCATCGCGGGGCACGGGGAACCCCCAATCCGCCGCGGCATTTTCAAGACTGCCGTATCGCTCAATGATCCACGCCTCCCACTGCGGGTTGAAGGGGGCCCGCTCCCAGTGTCGGAACTGCGGCTCCCAGGCGAGGTCATAAGCGAAGACCGTGTCGTTTTCCGCCAACCGCAGGATTTCAATCATCTCACGCACCTGTTCCCACGGGAAGTCCATGGGCGTGCCCGGACGCAGTGACAGGTTTGCTTTCATGCCGAGCGCGTCCATGCGCCGCAGGATGTCAAGCAGGTTCTGCGCCTTCATGCTTTCGTGGTACAGGAAGATGCTCAGCGAATTGCAGCCCATGGCGGCGCAACGCTCCAAGTCGCGTTGGATAACGTTGGGATGATACGCTTCCGCGCCCAACCAGTACTCGAAATAAGATTGCCACTCCACGCCAATGCCCGAAGACGGCATGTAGTTGATGCCGTGGGGCCGCCATCGTTCCCCGTTCAAAATGAATTTTCCGTTCTCCACGGTAACAAACGACGGCTCCGGGCTCGGTTTCCAACAATGAATCTCATGGGCCGCCACATCAAGGAGCCGCTCCTCCTGCAACAGGCGCGCGCTGACAACAAAGCCGCTTTCCGGCCAACTTTCCGGTTTCCATTTCGTTTCCAGGCGAACCTGCTCGCCGGGTTCGGGGGACAAGATATCCAGCGTGTTGTCGGATACAACCGCGCCGTCGGGTTGCGTGACGCGCAGGGACAATTGCAGCGGCACGTTGTCAATAATATCCGTCTTCACAATATGCGCGCCCAGCGTGACCGGCTGCCCTTCGAGATAGGTGTACTTGTCCGCGCCTGCGTCAAGGAAATAAATGGGGGTTGCCATGCGATCAAGGACAGCGCGCAGCGCGGCGCGGCCCCCATCCGACAGATACCATGCCGGGTCTTCTATCGCAAACGACGCCCACACGCCGTTCTTGTAAACGCCGTCCGTGTTGATGGTCATGGCGGCGGGATACCCCCGCAGGGCGCCGTCCGCGGCGCGCGCTTCCAGCAGCGGCAACCAACGCCAGCGCCGCTCTTTGTCAAAACCGCTTGCCTCAGGACGGGGATGCACGGCGCGCAGCCCCGCCGGGACGTCGAAGTTCATGGCGTACAACACCGTCTGGTCTGCCGCAGCCGTCAGCGTCGCCACATCACCCGCGTCATAGGTCTTATAGGCAGGCGAGATGGTATCCAGCGCGGGCGGCGCCACATCACCGAGCACTTCACGGTAGCCTTCGTCAAAGGGCGCTGTGCCCACCTGCGCCACCTGGAAGCGATGCGTTCCCTGCAGGTGTCCCGTGTGGGTATACGCCAGCGTGAAGCAAATCATGTCCGTGTTCGATGGATTCAGCACACCCTCAGCGCGCGCGGGAACACTATCCCAATACTTGAAATCCTCCGGAACCAGCATGTACCGCTGCCACTCTTCCGTCAGCGGCACCACGGCAATCCACCGCGACCCGTCCCGTTCGCGCCATTCCACAGCCAACTGTCCCGTGCCAGGGCCGCCCCGCGCCACGAACGAGGTAACCGTGTGCCCTTCGGGAAAGGGCGACGCGTCAAAGGTGCGGCACGCCGAATCCCAGTTCTCCATGTTCGGGATATTCACCTCGAGCGCGGCAATGCCTGACGCGACCGCATCGGGGATGATGGTGTGCCGCGTGGGCGTGTCCATGCGAAACGCGCTGCGGCGCCAGTGGTCAAGTGACTCCTGTCCGAAATCCAGAACGATGTGCGGCGGCGCATCGAGCACCGTCTTTCGGCGAAACGCTTCCGGCGTTTGCCATTCGCCGTTCATGTAGACAAGCCGCTCGCGCCACGCGGGCGTGTTCAGCGCAAGCAGGTTGCCGCCCTGCTTCAAAAACCGATGTACCGGCTCGATGGAGCGCATGGGTAAACGCCCGGCGTTTGGCAACACCAACAACGAGAAGTTCGTCACATCCAGTATTTGTGTGTTGGAAAGGCCGGCGCCGTCAATCGGCGTTACGGCATACCCCGCCTCAACAAGTTCGTCATCCAACGCCGACGCCAGTTCCGCATTCAGCCCAGTTGCCTCATCGGCAAAAAGCGCCGCCACCGGCGGTTCCGCCGTTGCCGTTTCTATGGAGCATAGCAAAAAAACTATTAAGATAAACAGCGTCCTCATAGATTGTTCTCCCGTAACCGTCTGGCAAACATAACCAGTTGGAACCGTTGCATAACCAAAAGCAACCGTCATTCCCGCGAAAGCGGAAATCCATTGACAATTTCGTTGCTCACAGCGCCATACCCGCATGCCCGGCCAAAAAGTTAACCGCCTCTCTCATCCTGCCGCAAGCGTTCGTGAATAATTGCGCATGGTTTTAAGACTGGCGCGTCGCACCGAACATCTTATTGCGTCGTGGAATCCGGCGGCCATGGCGGCGTTTCTTCGCCCCGAATCCAGCGCCCCACCTGTTGCAGGGTGAGCACATCAATCTCACGAATTTTACCGTCATAGTTGGGCCCGATATTAATCGAAAAGATATTGCCAAAACTTACGGCGCCAAGATAATCCGCGTATAGTTTTTCGGCGGAATGCGCCTTGTCGTCATGCTCAGGCAATGAGTAAAACCAGTCCGCCCCACCAACACGCATCAGCCCTTTGGGCAATATGGGATACGTGAATTCCGCGACAAGGTATTTGTCATAGTCCAAGTCCCCGCTGTCCTTTCCCACGCCCGTCCGCTGCCCGACAGGCGCGGGACGTCCCAATTCACCCAATTGGATGTCGCCCGCCCGCGCCCCGTGGTTGAATCCAATCAGGCAGTTGGGTTGGAAACGCTTGCACCATTCCACGGTCTTTTCATGGCTCAGTCCGCCGTCCCCGACGGCATGGTCGAACCATATAAACTCAATGGGGCCGTATTGCGTCAACAACTCTTTCAGTTGCTCTTTTTTCATCTCCGGATTGACGCCGCCGCCGTCTTTCCCTCCCGCGCCATCTGTCGCGCCGGGCCAAGTCCAGTCGCCCTCGGAGAAATAGAGGGCGAGTTTGATGCCGTGGGCGTCGCATGACTTTCGCAGCTCGGCAAGCACATCCCTGCCCAAAGGAGCATTTGTCACTTTGCGTTCCGTAGTTTGGGTGTCCCACAGACAAAAGCCGTCGTGATGTTTGGCAAGAAACAGGACATAGCCCATTTCGGCTTCCCGGGCGACACGCGCCCACTGATCCGTATCTACGGCTGCCGCGCGGAAGAAGGAAACGTCCTCCACGCCGCTCGTCCATTCCTTTCCGGAGAAGGTGCTGAAACTCCAGCAGATAAACATCCCCCATTTCATGCCGGATACTTCCCGGGCGCGTTCGGCGGCAGGGATGCGATTCGGATTAATTTCCGGGGTAAATGCATGCGCAACAGCGATGCAAAACAAGGTGATTGCAATACACGAACATGGTGTTTTCATAAGCGCGCCGATACTCCTTTGGGCTTTTCAGGGACATGCCCGCTTGTTTCATAAACCGTGTCACCGGCGATTATAACACACTGATTTGAATGAAAAAACGAATGCCGGAAAAAGGCAATTAAAGAAAGGCGCTATTTTTATGGCCCGTTATGCGTGGTTGAAATGGAAATCTGGTGAAATATCCGGGTTAGGGGATATGCACGGTGCGCCGCACAACAGTGGCGTTTCCCGCGTTGTCCATAACCCGAAACACCAGTTCAAGGTCGCCTGAAGCAAGGTCATGGTCCCGTTCCCATGCCAGCCTGTTTTCGTCCGGCGCATATTCGGCGAGCAACCATTGTCCATTTGCCCTTATTTCAAACGCCGCAATCCCACTGCCGACATCCGCAATGGTTGCGCTGATAATGGGACGCCTTGTTTGCGCTGTATACTGATCAGGGGGAAACAAATCGCCAATCGTCGGCGGCAGAATATCTTCAAAGACGGCATAAACGCCAAAATCCCGTATGGATGCTGTTAGTACGCCTCCCCGGCGTTTGCCGCCCACATATCGCCATGATTTTCCCGTGTCCCGATACAACCCCGCGCGGGCGGGAACATCAACGCCTTCGGGAATCGCCATTGACAACTCGATTGGAGCGTCAACGGGCATAGCGTCCGGCCATATATGCCATGCATCGCCGATTTGCCGCAAGGGTGACGCGCTCTTGTTCGCCGCCCGCGTAATCCGGGCAAACAGCGCGCCATAAGGTGAATCGGAACTGATGTTCAACTGTAAGTTCCCGTCGGCAACACTCACATCAGGCCACCCGCGCAATGCCACATGCACCGTATCTTCACGGGAGATGATGCGCGGATGCGCGACACGCAGCACGTGTTCGCCGCTTTGTTCAGGTTTGTATGCCGCCGCCCACGTGCGGCCGGTCATACAACGAAACGGAACAAGCCGTATCGTTTCGCCGCTCTCCACGAGTAATTCCGGCGCCCTTGTTTCGGTTGAGGGAAAATCAGCCGTCACGACAATATACTCGCCACAACACTTCAAGACGACATCTCCCTGACTGTCCGCCGGGACAATGTCGGGAGGGTTTATCGGCGACATTTCAGGTCGGACCGGTATCAGAATCTCCGCGCTGTTGCCCATAAAATCCACCGCCTCAACAACCAATTCGATGGGGGAGTCCGGCAACTCGTACCAGCCGTCTCCCTGTGCATGCGCATACGGATCGGACACATTTCCCGGCCAACGCCAGAGCAACAGAAAACGCCCCTCTTCAAGAAAGAAGGGATGATACGCGACTGTGCCGTTGTGAATGTTGTCATAAGAAAGGTAATCATGCCGCACATGGAAAACCTCCTGGCTGCCGACGCGCAAACGCAGGATATGAACCCCCATCTTTATGCCGTCATTACCGGGATCAATGACGTCAACACCCACGCCAACGCGTCCCGACGCTGAAACGGGCGGCGTGATATAATTTCCGTCACCCTGCTGAACAGCATCCAGAATTACGGGCGTGTAGCCGCCATTAACAGTACCCGCGGGGCCGTCCGGCGTCATAAGCAGCCTCCGAATAATCGGGCGGGTTGCGTCAGGCCACTTAATACCTGAAAGACGCGGATTAAATGGGCGATTCGCGGCGTCACGCAATTCATAATGCAAATGGGGCGGTCCCACGCCGGTGCTCCCGCTGACGGCAATCTGCTCCCCCCGCTTCACGGGGAATTGACCGCGTCCGGGATACAAGTCCACCGTGTATGATTGACGGGTATGCTGATTCTTACGGACATATTCCCGCAATTCGTCAAAATAATCGTCCAAATGCGCGTAAACAACACTGTTGCCGTCATCAAACTGCACGTAAATCGCCTTCCCATATCCCCAAGGCGAACAGCGCACACGCGAGACATAACCATCCGCCGCCGCATACACGGGCTTGCCGACGACGCCTCCCGTGCGCAAATCTATGCCCGCATGAAAACGTCCCGCGCGATACTCGGCAAAGCTGGACGACAACTCGCGGGGCAGCGCAAGCGGCCAGTGATAGCGCTCATCACACGCAGCCGATACGGCAAACAACAAGCAGACGATGGCGCCCGCATGGAAATTTGATACGCTGCGCATTATGGTTGCCGTTTTTTCGGTTATGGATTCAGAAAGCATAGAGCGGCACTCTCCTGGGAAAGAAGCGGCACAATCACCCAAGCCAACACAACGTGTCCCATCAAAACGCGCCCCAACCTTTACTTCCCCGTAAGCGCCGCCAACGTGCGCTCGAGTTGAATAAATATCTTGGTGCGTTCAGGATCATTCACGACGGGCTCGCAAAAATGGAGTACGGCGTCCTCCGTTTTGATTCGGCGCAGCATACGGCGTATGGACGGCTCCGCCTGTTCAAAAGACACCTTGTCCGCATCTTCCGTAGCCACAAGGCGGATTAAATGCACGCCAAATTCGCTGCGAAACACGCCGCTAATATCTCCGGGATTCATGCCTGATGCGATATTGACGAAAAAGGGCGGCAGTTCGACAACGGGCAGCATTCCCAAGTCGCCGCCCTTGGCTGCATCCGGCGCTTCGGAAACGTCTCGCGCCACGGTTGCGAACTGTTCACCCGCAAGAATTCTCGACCGTGCCTTTTCGGCGCTTTCCTCGGCGCGTTTCCAAGCGCTCTCATCCGCCTTTGTTGGATTGGGTTTGGGAACAATCAGAATCTGCCACAAATGCATCTTGCCCGGCTGTTGAAACAAATTGGGATTCTTGTCGTAGTAATCCCGCGCTTCCTCCGTCGTTACGGTGACATCAGTCTCTTTGGCGATAATTTCGGAAATACGTTCAGCCATCAGCTGCTCGCGTATGCTCTGTTTGGCCTCCTCCCGGTTTTGCCCGGCTCTTTCAAGAATCTGCGCTTCCGTGGGTTTTTGGCCTAATTCCTCCGCAAGCATCTCCTCGAAACGGCGCAGTTTATCCTGATATTCCTTTTCCACATCGCCGTCAGGTATGGAAATACCCCTCCGTTCGGCTTCTCTCAGTAATATTTCGTGTTGAATCATTTCACCCAATATGGTCAGGCCCGCGCGCACGCGAAATTCGTCCGTGAGTTCCGGGTTATCCATCATTTGCATGAAATTTTTCAAATGCCGCCTGTATTCGCGCAGGAAATCAGCGCCTTCGACAGGCGTTTTATCCACGATGGCCACCGGCCCCGCGGGCACCGACCGTTCCACCACGTCCATACGCTTGAGATCAGGCGCCTGCGCGGCGGCAACGACGCCGCCCGAAACCAATGTAACCAACAACATACTGCCTGTCCGCATGGAAATTCTCCTTATAATGCGCAATAGAACCACAGTAAATTTTCCCGCGTATGCGCGCGAAAACAATCCAGCCTTGGCGCACAACGTCTCTGATGCTACCATATTCCGACGTAGCAGGAAAAGTTG
This sequence comes from Candidatus Hydrogenedentota bacterium, assembly GCA_011046175.1. Taxonomy (GTDB): domain Bacteria; phylum Hydrogenedentota; class Hydrogenedentia; order Hydrogenedentales; family CAITNO01; genus SLFT01. The sequence goes on from DSBB01000053.1 coordinate 7,363, forward strand.
CTTTTCTGAGAGGCTTGTTTCGGTTGCCATTTTCCCTGCTGGCGCAAAAAGCGACCCCGGAAATATTCCGGGGCCGCATTCGCTATTTTTTCAAGAGCACTCCGTCACTTTAATTTTGACGTTTGCGCAAATAGGGCGCTGTCGCAAAAGCGCTTAACAGCAACCCCAGCAGGATCAAGTCTCCGCCAAAACCGCCGGATGTATCTGTTGATCCGCAGAAGAGGACGCGCCGCTTCTTGGTTTCCTCTTCATCACCACTATCATCATCGTCGCCATCATCATCGTCGCCGTCATCATCGTCGCCGTCATCATCGTCGCTATCATCTCCATTTTCACCTTCACCTTCGCCTTCCTCGTCTTCGCCCTCGCCTTCACCTTCGACTTCGCCCTCATCTTCGCCTTCTTCCTCACCTTCACCCGGCGGCGGCGCTGTATCTTTAATAACCGGCGCCATTGGGTCGGTTTGACGCGGCGCGTGGCCGTAGGAATCGTTCATATCAAAGGAAGTCAGCAGCACGGGCACAACCGCCGCAGCGCCGGCATTGCGTTTGAACGACAACGTCACCAGTTCAGCGTCGCTCTTTGCCATGGTGGCGTTGGAATCAGACACAACCACCACCAATGAGCCATATTCGTCCTGTTCTCCACTAATTTCATAACTGTGCGAAAACACGGCATCCACCGGTATCGCACTCCCCAAAGCAACAGCGACAAACTCGACCTCATCCGCGGCATAAGCGGCGGTCAAGGTAAATCCCGCCAAAGGCGCCGCGCCAGTGATGTATACAGTCACATCTTTCGTATCACCGATAGCGACGACGGGCTTTTCAGCCCAGACAGTCGGTTGCGTATCCGCCTTTTCGGCGGCGGCCGCAGCAGCCGCAAATGACACGAGCGCCAAGTCGGCGCTCTTGACGCCGGTCGGCGGGTTGATCGGCAAACCTTCCACAAAACGCAGTATCAATGTGGCATCCTGCGGGGTTATACGTCCATCCAGATTGATATCCCACGCTTCCATATAGCACTCATTAATCGGCGCCCACTCCTGCTTTGCCTTAAAATCAACAATGTACTGGGCATCGTTAACATCAATTCTTCCATCCACATTGACATCGCCATGCAGACAGCCGCCGGCGGTGCAGTAAACGCCGTCTTCAAGTTCTATCTCAATTTCCCCTTCCCACGGGTCGTTATAAACCGTCACGCCGTCACCGGTAATATCGTTATCCACAAGATGCAGGGGGCCGCATTCCTCTTCCAGCACCACCTTGGGATTCAGATATATGTTAAACAATTCACCGGAACCATAGAGCGGACGCTCTTCCGAATCGGCACTTGCAATGCGCACCTGGTGATCGCCGATATTTTGCTCGGCGGCGCCATAAATAACATTGGCGGAGTAGGCCATGCCCGCTGTAATACCGGTTAATGAGACTTCAAACGGCTCCGCATTCAAGAGGTCCGCCGTCACCTCGCCGACTATCATCATGCCGGTGGCGTCCACGTCATAAGCGCAACGGCTGGCGACAGGTATGCGAACCATGGGCAGTCCGTCGTCCTCGCGTTCCCACAGATACAAACCATCCTCCTGTTTGTAAACATCCGGGAAGAAGATGGTCAGCCACTGTCCTTTGACCGGAGGATCACTGGCTTCGGATAATTCGCTTGGGCGGTCCGCGCCGCTGATGGCTTGAATCTGGTAGATGTAGTAACTACCCTTTTGCACGGTGCTGTCAATATACTCAACACCTTCAACCAACTCATCGTCGCATTCCAGAACCGGCGCGCCGTTCAGTTTCTCCGGCTCTCCGAGGGGCTCGCCATTTTCCGTAACAAGCGTACGATAAACATTATACCCCTTGAGATTGAACTCGGGATTTGCCGGCCAGTCAATATACACGCTTTTCGGGCTGCTGATGGCGTTCGGCTTGCCCGGGGTGGTAACGCCGCGGGGAACAAGCGCCACTTCAAGCACGTCACCCGCCATCACGTCAAACAACTCCTGGGTGCGATAGCTGCGCGCCATAAAGCCGACCTCGTATGGTCCGTCATGCGGCAAACCCTCGAAAATAAATTCGCCGTTTTCATTTGTTGTTGTTACAGCGATGGACTTTTCGACATAGGTGGCGATTTCCACTTCAACACCTTCAATGCCGTAATCACAAAAACTGTTGGTCACGCGCCCACTTACCTGAAACGCTTCTTCCTGGGCGCCCGCAAAATCGCTTGCCACAAGCAGACCGCCTGCGAACACCATCGCAGCGAACATCACAACGCCCCACACCGACCTCTTTCTTCCTGTTGTAC
>DSBB01000128.1 GCA_011046175.1 Candidatus Hydrogenedentota bacterium
AATTACTGGTTGTCGTTCACAAGTCGTGGAAGCGCGGCCATACACACAAAGGTTTAGGCGGCAACGATATGTTATGGGATGGATAAGAAGTGTGGGAAATATGACACAGGGATACCATCTGTATGTCTTGCCGCCAATGCACACTCATTTCAATCTCCGTTGTGTCCTGCATACGTTCCGGTCGTGGATAATAATTGTCTCGCTTGCAGGGCTTGTCTCCGTGCTGTAAACGACATTGCCGTTTGGTTTGTTTCTCATGAGACGGATGATAAAGAACGGTTGTCAGGGGGAGACTTTTTTGTTTTTGCAATAAACGTCACACATTGCTTTCAGGGACTGTATTCCCGTACACTACTTTGGAGCAAGCATTAACGATGGCGATTCCGAATTTGCGCTCTTAAAACCGGATTGAGGCGTTGGCCGTGGACTCATTTCTGCGCATTTTACTTTGGCTGTATAGGGTCTTGGCTTATTGTACTGAAACCTAAAGAATTATTACTGTCAACCGGTATTTTAGGCAGTGCGTTTTTTGATGGAGACAACTAATGAGGTGCGCAAGGGGCACGCAGGGTATTTTTTGTGTTTTTTTGTGAAGCGTCTTTTAAGGCGCGCAGTTAAATTTGGCTATGGTTACATCAGAAGAGTGTTATGGTACGTAGTCTAATAATACGGCAAGTGTTTCGCCTGTTGGATGTCGGGCTTGTATTGGGCGTGATAGTTGCCGGGGTTTTTGCCCTGAAGCAATTTCTTGCGCCCATGCCGATGATCGATGTGGATGAGGCGCTGTTGAACGGGCCGGCTCTCGAGGTCGCCAATTTGGTGCGGACACCCGGGGACCGCGCCGCTTATGATGCGTTGGTGGGAAGCGGCCTTTTTGGCGCGGCAGGCAGGTGGGACCCCAATACGGCTTCTGTTCAAGCGCCGGAAGCGCCGGATTTGCCGATGGATGCCGAAATAGCGGATACGACGCTGAGTTTACAGTTGAAAGGCACAATAGCGCTGGAGCCTGGCGATCCCTTTTCCGTAGCGTTTATTGAAAATTTGGAGAATCGCGAACCGCCCAAGTCATTCTTGATTGGGCAGGAAATTACAGAAAACGTCATTCTTGAGTTGGTGTATCAGCGTGAAGTAATTCTCCTGAACAAGCGCAATGATCCGCCTCAGCGGGAGCGGTTGCGTATGGAGGACGCCGTAAACGGCGACGATGCGTCAGGGCGCCCGGCGCAGATGGCGTCTTCGGCGCGTTCCACCTCCTCCTATCCGCGGCCTCCCACGAGAACTTTAAGCGGTGTTGAAAGCGCCGTTGAACGCATTACTATCAACCGGGATGAACTGATACAGGAGGTGTTTGACAATTACGCCTCATTGAGCAACTTGCGTCCCGAACTGTACCGTGACGACTCAGGCAAGGTGTTGGGGATTACGGCGCCGGATATCGGCAAACAGCCCTTGGCAAAGAAACTTGGATTTCAGGACAATGATGTGCTGCAAACGGTAAACAACGAGCGGATAGACAGCGAAGATAAGATTATGGAAATCATGCAAAAATATCAGAATGCCAATTCGTTTCGCATCGGCATTCTCAGAAATGGTAAGCCTCGTGTATTGAACTTTAGATTGGACTGAATGATGTTGTGGGCGACGCCTTCGTAGCGACAAAATTTAGCCGGAAACGGCGCATGTTTTCCCATCAGTATTTGCTCCCGCAAAAGGCGGCGTCAGGCAAAGCATAATATCGCGTTTCCGTGCCTCCCGCATGGTATTTGCTCCCGCAAAAGGCGGCGTCAGGCAAAGCATTTAAGTGATATCGTCTGTTTTCATGGTTCGCGTGATGCAACAGACGCCGGTCGTGGCAGGAATTCACAATTTGTATATTAACGTTATTTTGAGGAAGGAAGGCCTGTGCTGATTACCAGAGTACGCTTTTTTAACGGGGCAATTATTGTGGCGAGCCTGATGTGGGTCCTGATCGCGCAGGCTCAACAAGTGGACGAATACGAGGATTACTCCCAGTATCCAGAGGAAGAATATCCGCAGCCGGCGGCGCCTGCTGAGGAATTCGAGACGCCCTACATACCGCCCACCCAAAGCCAACAACACCAGTATCAGAATTATCCTGAATATTATGAGCCGGATGACAGCGATGCTGACGCTTATTATCAGGAACCGCCTTCGCCGATTATCACGCCGCGCACCTCGCGGCCCATTGAGCCTGGAACGCGCCCGACCCGTCCGCCGGCGCCGCCGGCGCGGCCCACACGTGCCGTGCCGACAGTGCGCGCGCCGCAGCAAGCGCCGGATTCCCTTAAAACAGTGGGCGGTCATCCCATGGCTTCGGAAGAGAAAACGGGCGCGACACCTACGGATCCCGTTTCATTCGATTTTCAAGACGCGCCTCTTTACGATGTGGTGGAATCCATCAGCCGCCTGACAGGGCGTAATTTTGACGTGGACCCAAATATCTCCGCCACAACGGTGACGATTATCACCCACGATAAAATCCCGCCTGAAATGGCTTACGAGGTGCTGGAATCCATTCTTTCCACCCGTGGCTATGCGATGGTGGAAAGTCTGGAAGGTCATTTAATTAAGATTATTCCGACGCAGGACGCCACCACTTCTGAAAAAGTACCGCTGGTGATGGATAAGGAACAGGCAATTTCCGGGTTTGACGGCTTTTCCACCCATATTCTTACGGTGCAACACGGCGACGCCGCTGAAATTCAACGGGTACTGCAAATTTTGGGCTCGAAAAACGGTCAGATTGATGTCTACGCCCCAACCAATACGCTGATAATCACCGATACAGCAGATGGTCTGCGCCGCATGTTTGCTTTTCTGGAACAGGCGGATGTGCCCGGATTTGACACCACCATGGAGATATTCACGCTCGAGTATACGCGGGCGGAGGTATTGAGCAATCAGATTAGCCAGGTGCTCATGGTGGATTCAACGACATCGGGCATGCCACCCGGCATGCCGCGACCGCAGGCGCCTCCCACGCCTGTGCGCCCTGTCAGAGCCACGCGCCCCATGCCGACACCCCGGCCCGGCGCGGAAGTGATCGGTTCGCGGGAAGAAGTATTGCGCATGGTGCCGGATGAGCGATTGAATGCGCTGATTGTTGTTGCTACTGAAGGGATGATGACGCAGGTGCGCGATTTGGTGAAGCGCCTCGACACGCCCACGCCCTATGAAGCGAACAACATGCATATCTATCAGTTGTTGAATGCGGAGGCGGAAGCCATTGAGACGGCGATACAACCGCTTATCGGCACGGCGCCGCGCAGGCAGGCGACGGCGGGCGCGCCGGGTGGCGGTGGCGGCGCTGTTGCCGGCGGCGGCGCGGCCCCGGAAGTGCAGCCCTTCGAGCAAAAAGTGCAGATTACCCGTTACGATCGCACGAACTCATTGCTTATTGTCGCATCGCCGCAGGATTACAAATTGTTGGAGGCGTTTATTGCGCGGCTTGACGTGCCGCAGCGTCAGGTGTGCGTGAACGCCGTGGTAATGGACGTTACCATGAGCAACGATTACGGGCTTACTGTGGATGCGGCCTCCATAAGCGGTTATGACGGCTTCGGCATGACCAACACGTCCACAATAAGCGAACTGGTGCAAACAGCCCAGACCGCAGGAGAAATTGTTGGTGGTCCGCGCGCTGCGTTGCGCAATGCGGTGCTTGGATTGGGTACGGAAGGCGGCATGACGATGGGGGTGTATGACGACCTTGATTTTACCTGGCAGGGCCGCAAGATAAAAGTGCCGTTCGTGCCGACGTTATTTCAGGCGATAGAAAAGATCACGGATGTCGAAGTGCTTTCGCAGCCCAGTCTGGTGACAATGGATAATGAAGAGGCCAGCATTGTAGTCGGCCAGGAAGTGCCCTTTATCACAAGCACCAGCTCTTCGCGTCGCTCGGACGGAACGGCGGAACAGGGATACTATGGGGGATACACGCGAGTGGAACGCCATGAGGTCGGCGTTAAACTGAAAGTCACGCCGCAGATTTCCGAAGGGGACAATGTGATGATAACGGTGGAATTGGAGATTTCAGACACGGACGCCACCCAAATCGGCACCGTTGACATCGTGGGTCCGACCACAAACAAGTCGCTGGTCAATAACAAATCACTGGTAAAAGACGGCGCCACTGCCGTGATTGCCGGACTCATTCGCGACAACGCTATTCGCGATAATACGCAATCGCCTGTTCTGGGGGATATTCCGGTGCTGGGGTGGCTGTTCAAATCCCGGTCCATCCGCCGTGAAAAACGTAATATGGTGGTGCTGGTTACGCCCCATATCATTAAAGAAGGGATGGATGTGGACAGGCTTACCCACAACAAGATCAATGAATATTATGACGTAAATGTCCAAGAGATATTCGAGTCCGGATTTTTTGATAAAGTATTCAAAAAGCATGATTTGCGAAAGAATTACCGTCCCACGTTGCAACGGTCGGAAGCGTACAGCGGACGTCGCGCTTCTCCGAATTTCCGGCGTGGCGACATAGAGAGATAGTGATGCAGACGGCAAAAGGACTTAAACTCGGCGAGATACTTGTGCGGGAGGGATGGGTGCATGCCGAGCAGGTTGAAGAAGCGCTGGACTTGCAGAAATTGCGTCCCCGGCGCATCGGCGAGTTGCTTCTCGATTTGGGTTATGTTGAGGAGGAGAATATCCTGCGCGCGTTGGGCATTCAATTTGGATTGGAATACGAACCGAACGTGCGTGACCAAGTGGACGCCACGCTTACGACCAAGGTGCCCATCAGTTTCATCCGCGAATACCACATGGTTCCTTATAAGAAGAACGGGGTTTCTTATCTGGTCGCCATTAACGATCCGCTGAACCTGTTGCCTCTTGATGATTTGCGGTTGCTCTTGGATGGTTCTGTTACCCCCATCTTGTGCGGCAAGGCGGACATCCAGTTCATCATAGACACCTATTTCGAGCAACAGAGCGAAAACGCGGGCGAATTGATTGACAATATCGTGCTCAGCGGCGAAGAAGACGGCAAGGTGCATACGTTGGATCACAGCGAATCCGAGCGTGATCTGCTTGATCTTGCCAATGAAGCGCCCATTATCAAACTTATTAACTTGATTATTTCCGGCGCAGTCAAGGAGCGCGCTTCTGATATTCATCTCGAGCCGTTCGAGCATTCCGTACGTGCGCGGTATCGCATAGACGGCGTGTTGTACGAAAAATTCACCGTGCCAAAAACGCAACAGGCCGCCTTGGTGTCGCGCGTAAAGATCATGGCAAACCTTAATATCGCAGAGCACCGTCTGCCCCAGGATGGTCGCATCAAGATACGTTTAAGCGGCAAGGAAATTGATATTCGCGTTTCCATTATTCCCATTGCGCACGGGGAACGCGTCGTGATGCGCATCCTGGAGAAAGGGAATTTCCTGTTCAGCCTCGAACAATTGGGGATGGACGCGCGCGACCACAAACTGATGGACCGACTTATTACCAGTTCGCACGGCATCATATTGGTTACGGGTCCCACCGGTTCCGGCAAGTCCACAACACTCTATGCCGCATTGCAACGGGTAAATTCGCCCGACAAAAACATTATTACGGTGGAAGACCCGATAGAATACCTTATCCCCGGAATAGGCCAGATTCAGGTACGTCCCAAAATCGGTCTGACCTTTGCCGCGGGGCTTCGCAGTATTTTACGTCAGGACCCGGACATTATTCTGGTGGGCGAAATTCGTGATATGGAAACGGCTGAAATGGCGGTACAGGCGTCGCTCACGGGACACTTGGTATTTGCCACGCTTCATACCAATGACAGCGCGGGCGCAATTACGCGCCTTATCAATATGGGCATTGAACCGTTTCTGGTGACCTCGTCCACAATAGCCATTCAAGCGCAGCGACTTGTGCGGCGCATTTGTTCTAATTGTCGGGAAAACTACCTTCCTGAACCGGAGAGTTTGCGTGAAGTGGGTATATCTCCTGATGACCCGCGTGTTTCCTCCATTTATCGAGGTCTGGGGTGCGACAAGTGTTCCCAGCGCGGCTATTATGGACGCAGTGGCATTTTCGAACTCATGGTCATGTCGCCGCATATACAGGAATTGGTGTTGCAGGGCGCGGATTCGAATGTTGTCAAACGTGAAGCGCGCCGGGAGGGCATGCGAACGCTGCGTGAGGACGGTGCCGAGAAAATGCTTCGTGGTGAAACCACTGTGGAAGAAATCCTTCGCGTAACACGCGATGAAGTGCTTGAATAATATATGGCCGTATACGAATATAAAGCAATCATCAAGAGCACGGGTAAAACCACCCGTGGCGTCATTGACGCGGAAAGCGCTGCGCAGGCGCGGCAGCGGCTTCGTGAACAGGAACTTTATCCCACGGAAATACGTGAAGACACCACAAGCGCCGGCACGCTGACGACCAGCAGTATCACCCGGCGGTTTGCCGCCAATCAGGGGCGGGTGTCCCTGCGGGACATTGCTTTAATGACGCGGCAACTGGCGGTGTTGTTGCGTGCCGGCATGCCCGTGCTGGAAGCGTTGAACGCCCTTATAGACCAGACGAGCCGTCCGAGGCTTCGGACGACCATTTACGAAGTGCGCGACAAGGTAAACGGCGGCAAAAGCCTCGGTGACGCGCTGGCCGATCATCCAAAGATATTCTCCGATCTGTATGTGAACATGGTGCGTGCTGGAGAAGTGAGTGGAACCCTTGAGCAGGTGTTGGTGCGTTTGGCCGACATTCTCGAGCGTCAGTCGAATCTTCGCTCGCAGATTTTGAGCACCATAGCGTATCCCGTGTTTATGGGCTTTTTTGCCGTGGGCATCATTGTATTTCTGGTGATGGTGATAGTGCCTCGCATCACGCGCATGTTTGAACGGCAGGGCACGGAACTGCCGGGGTTGACGCGGGCCTTGATTGGCGTGAGCGATTGGGCGGGCAATTATTGGTGGCTTGCCTTGTCCTTCTTCGGGTTATTGTACTTTTTGTGGCGGTTATGGGTTGCCAGGGAGCAGGGACGCAAGACCTGGGACCGGCTTAAACTTTCATTTCCGCTGTACGGGCAATTGCATTTGAAACTGGTATGCGCCCGGTTTGCCCGCACTATGGGAACAATGCTGCAAAGCGGCCTCATGATGCTGCCCGCGCTGGAAGTGGTCAACGCAATTATCGGCAATGCCTTCATCCAAAACTGCATGGATGACGTTAAAGTAGGTGTGAGACGCGGTCGCGACTTGGCGCAGCCGTTGAAAGAAACCGGTTTGTTTCCGCCGATGATGATTCACATGATCGAGCTGGGGCAGCGCAGCGGTGAAATTGAAAACATGCTGTTACAAATAGCCGACACCTTTGACGAAGATGTGCGTCTTACCATTGACGCGCTTGTGGCGCTCATTGAGCCCTTGATCATTATTGTTATGGGGCTTTTTGTGGGATTGCTGGTGCTGGCCATCTTACTGCCGATTTTCCAATTAAGCACAAACATAGGAGGATGATAATGCAGAACACGGAACAAGAGCATTTTAAGACGCGCCGCAAGAGCCGGGCGGGTTTTACCCTGGTGGAATTGATGGTGGTGGTTGCCATTATCGCGTTGCTGGCGACGACCGCCGGCATTTATTTGTTCGGCGCGCTCGATGACGCCGATCAGGCGAAAGCGCAGGCGGAGATCAAAGCGCTCAAAGGGGCGGTGTTGCAGTACATGCTGCGCAACAACCGGAAATTGCCCGATTCCCTTGACCAGGTCGCGCCTTACATGGACCCGCCGAAAATTCCCCAAGACCCGTGGGGCAACTCTTATGTGTATAAGAAGCACGATTCGCGCCGATATACCATTATGTCCTATGGCGCCGACGGCACGCCGGGCGGCGAGGGAGTTGACGCCGATATTTCAAGCGATGACCTGTAATTTTCGTCTTTTTCGAGATTGCCGTCCTATGAAAAGGTCCTCAACCATGCGCGCCGGTTTCAGTCTTATAGAATTATGCGTCGTTATCCTTATAATCGGCGTGGTTGTCTCGATAGCCTTCCCCCAATTTGCGCCGTTGTTGATCTTTTCTGAATTGGATGCGGAAGCGCGTCGGCTTGCTCATTACGGCTCTGGCGTCGTGGCCGAAGCCGCTTTATTTGGAAGCGAGATTATTGTTTACATTGATTTGGACGCGCAGGAATACTACGCCACGCGAATGGTGTATCCCCAGGCGGACGAGGACGCTGAAGAGACGGTGGATCAACTGGGAGTTTTTTCTGACTTTCGCGCATCCGGGAATTACTCTTCCGCTGAAATCACGGAGATGTTGAACGCCAAGGCGCAGGGGGACAATCGCTTGTCGAGCGCGTTGCCGGAAGACTTTGATCCCGCCGCCGCCGATGCGCAGATGTATGATCGCTTTGACACAAGACACCGCCAGTTGTTGTATGCCCGGGCGCAAAATGTCAAGCATGACGCAGGTTTTTTGAGCGAGATTGGGCCGCTGTTTGAGCAGGAGTTTACATTATCCTGGACGGAACCCTACGAAGAGGAACTGAGCGATCCCCTATTAGGCAGATATAAGCTTCCGGAAAGCGTGCGAATAAACGCGGTGCGCGTGGAAGACGGCACTGTTTCCAGCGGTGTTGCGCAGGTTGATGTGTCTCCTCTCGGCTTGAGTTGTCAAGTCACCTTGTATTTGCGTAATGAAGATGGGGATGTATTTACGGTGGACTGGAGCCCGCTTACCGGACGCGGCGTCAGTCGTGAGGGGAAATGGGAGTAACATCATGAAATCGTATTTGACGCGCCATTCGACGGGACAAAGGGGATTTACGCTCACAGAAGTGCTGGTTGCGCTGGCCATTCTTGGAGGCGGCATGTTTGTGCTGGTCAATGCCCACTTCTCGGCGCTGGCATTGCATCTTTTCACACAGGAGGAAGTGGACAGCCGAATGCTTCTCGAAATAACAGTCGCCCGGGCGGAAATGGGCATAGCGGCTGAAGAGTTGAGTGGCGGCGGCGATTTCGGCCCCCGCTATCCCGGTTACAAGTGGTCTTATGAAGCGCAACAGATGGGTGACGCGGAAAATCCGTATATGATGGATGTACAATTCTATACGGTAACCGCAACCCTTTCCGATTCTGAAGGAGAAAGCACAAGTCTCCAGTTTTATTCCTTTATAAACCCTGAAATGACAACTACGGTGCAGACGGCGCAATAATATGAACAGGCGTAAAGCGACAAAGCGGATGTTTTTGCGGGCCGATCAAGGGCGCCGCGTCCGGGTTTGCGGATTTACGCTGCTGGAATTGCTCATAGCGGTTTCCGTACTCACGGTTATCGTCGGCCTGGTGCATGCCACATTCGCCTCGATAACATCCAGCATGGCGCTGGCCAGGGATAATGCCGATCGCCTGCGATTCAAGCAAATCGTATGGCGCAATCTTTCCACCAACCTGCAGGGCGTGTATGCGGACGCCGGTTGTGTGCAACCGGAGTATCAGTTTTTGGGGAAGAGCGCCGACGGCCCCCACGGCGCCGCTGACAACCTGCGCTTTGCCACGTCCCTGCCGCTGCCCGGCACGCGTTCACTGCCGGGCGTGTCAAAAATTGTCACCTATGAACTTGTCG
>DSBB01000067.1 GCA_011046175.1 Candidatus Hydrogenedentota bacterium
AATCTTGGTTTTCTTCGACATTGTGCTTGTCCTGAATAAGGTGCTCCATAAAACAACCAACCGCCCGCACGCAACAAATCCCTTCAGCGCACCAGCAACACGGGGCACGTTGCGTGATTTATCGTATAGGAAGTGGCGCTGCCCAACACCAGTTCGCGTAATTTGCTGTGGCCGTAGGCGCCCATGACGATAAGGCCGGCGTCGCATTCGCGGGCGTACTCAACGATTACTTCGCCCGGGTCGCCCGTGCGTGGGACGTATTCTATTGCAATCTCATGGCTTTGCAGATACTCCTTTGCTTCCTCCAGCCATTCCTCTGCTGCGCGGTCGCCCACCACAAGCAGATGCATTTTACGAGGCCCCTGCGACGCCAGCGTTACGCCCGCCTTCAACGCTTTCCGGGCGTGGGTCGAGCCGTCGTAGGCCAGCACAAAATGGTCGGCGCCCGGCGTGTCGCTCCCGGTTACCAGCACCGGCGCCGAGGCGCGCCGCACCACCGCTTCCGTGGTCGAGCCAATCAACCCCTCAAGGAAATCGTTGTGCTCGCCGGTGCGCCCCATGACTATCACATCCACCAGCTCGCCCTTTTCGACAATGACCCTGGGTATAATGCCCGTCTGCATGTCCGTCTCGCAGGGAACCCCTTTTTCCGCACACAACTTCGCGGCATATTCGAGAGCGGCCTTGCCGCGCTCATCCAGCAGCATGGCGATGTTGCCCTGATAGTTGACATAAGGCGCCGCGCCGAGCGAGGCGGACAAATCGCGTAGAAAGGGTCCCTCGAGCAATTTGACGTCAACCACATGCAACGCCAGTATGGACGCCTTTTGTTTTCTCGCCAGCGCTACTGCGTAACGCACGCCGATGGCGGCGCTTTCGCTGCCGTCCGTGGTTACAAGAATCCGTTTTATCATTGGCTTCGCCCTTTGTATGTTCTGATGTTTTTCAGCGGCGGCAATACGCCGGTTGCTCCGTCAGTTTACCAAAGTTGCGCAGCATGAGTATACCGTCAGCCTGACTTTTTTCCGGGTGAAATTGCACGGCGAACAAATTGTCCCGTCCCACCATGGCGGGGAAATCAATCCCGTAATGGCACCACGCCAAAACGACGGCATCGTCCGTCGGCACGGCATAATAACTGTGGACAAAATAAGCGTAAGGATTTGCGCTGATGCCGTCAAACAGCGTCAGGTTGCGCCCAGCCGCCGGCATCAGGCGGTTCCAGCCCATGTGCGGCACTTTCAGACCGGTGGCCTTTGCCTCGGGAAAACGCGTCACCCGACCCGGCAGAACGCCCAGTCCCGGCGAGCCCGCCCCTTCTTCGCCATATTCAAAAAGAAGCTGCAAACCAACGCAAATGCCCAGAAAGGGGCGTCCGTCCTGCGCCGCCGCTTTTACCGGGGCGTCAAGGCCACGCGCAACAAGCCCGTCAAAACAATCCTTGAACGCGCCTACGCCGGGCAATACAACCCCCGGCGCCCGGGCAATAACCTTCGGATCGTCGGTGATTTCCGCGAGATAGCCGGCCTTCTCGAAGCCCTTTTGCACACTACGAAGGTTGCCCATGCCATAATCAACAATGGCAATCATGTTTCCAGCATTCCTTTGGTGGAGGGCACGCCCCGGACACGCGGGTCCCGCTCCAGAGCAAAGCGCAACGCCCGTCCGAAAGCCTTGAACAGGCCTTCAAGGCAGTGATGCAGGTTGCGTCCGCGCCGCAGTTCAATGTGAAGTGTGATGCGGCTTTGCATGGCGACGGCGTAAAAAAATTCCTCCGCCAGTTCCGCGTCGAAACCGCCCACATCGCCCAGCGGCAGCGCCGCATTAAAAACAAGGTAGGGACGCCCTGAAAAATCAACGGCGGCCTCGGCAAGCGTCTCGTCCATGGGAACAAGCGCGTGACCGAAGCGTGCAAGCCCCTCGGGTTCGCCCACAGCCTCCAGAATGGCTTTGCCAAGACATATCCCCACGTCTTCAACCGTGTGATGGGCGTCCACGTGAAGGTCCCCTTTGGCGGTTAACTCCATGTCAAGCAAACCGTGCCGCGCAATATGCTCAAGCATGTGATCGAAAAAACCCTGCCCGGTTTGTATCTGCGCGCGACCGGTTCCATCCAGATTTAACTTCAGTTCCACAGTCGTTTCATTGGTTTGGCGCGATATGCGCGCTTCTCTGGAAATCTGGGGCGCCATTGTGAAAACTCCTTGCAGTGGTTATCTGCCCATCGTAAGACGTTCGGCAAGAAACCGCGGCAACTGCGCTTCGCGAACGCGTTTGGCCGCGCGTTCAACATCATATTCAAGTCGCACCATCTCAAAAGTCATCAAGTCCGTGTCCAACAGGCCGAAAGCGGCGCGATGATCGTCGTCGCGCGGTTGGCCGACCGAGCCCGGATTGATAAAGTAGGCGCGGTCGCGGTCAATCTTGATTTTCTGCTGTTTTCCCATCATCAACGCGCCGTCAGTGCTGAAAACCGCGGGCGTATGGGTATGCCCTACAAAACAGATGTTGCAATTTTGTTCTTCCAGAAAATAAGCGTGAGGCAGAATGTCCTCCCACGAGAAAATATAGGTATTGTGATTTTTCGGAGCCCCATGCACCGCAACAAAAGGACCGTAATTAAGCGCGTCCGGTAATCCCCGCAACCACTCAAGAGCGCTTTCCGATAGCTGTTCCCGAGTCCACACCGCGGCGGCGAGCGCCACGGGATTAAAGCCCCACGGCTCCTCAATCCCACATGCAACAGCGTCATGATTGCCCAATATTGTCTGAATGCCGCGCGCGGCAATCTGTTCGACACATTCGTTGGGCATGGCGTTGTAACCAACCACATCGCCAAGACATACAATGCAATCAACGCCAATTTCATCTATTTGCTTAAACACTACTTCCAGTGCGTCTATATTGGCGTGGATATCAGAAATAATGGCGTACAACAACAGCGAATACCTCCCACATAAGATAATATCATGCTCGAGAAAAGAAGCGCTGCTCTAAACAGGGTTTTACGTGCGCAGCGATATGTCCGCATATTTTGCACGGTTGTCGCGGTCATAATCAAATTAAATTGACGGCGGACAGGCGGGCGCGCAGTTTGCCGCCGGCGCTGATAAGACAAGGGCGCTTTGTTTCGTTATGCGGCGTTTGGTGGACGGCTCGCATCTTCAATCAAAGTCCGAACCGCGCGCGGGCAACCCCAGTATTTCTTCGATCATGCCGATGCGTTCATAGCGAAACTGTTCGGCAAAGGCGAATCCCGCTTTTTCGCCCACCGCGCCGAAATGGTTTCGGATGCCCATTTCGATTAGTTGCGCTCTCGTGTCGGCGTCGGGATTCTTGAGCATGGGCACGTCAATCCCGAGTATTTCCGCTTCCCGGGCGAGCATGTCCACCGTCAGCGCCATCTGGCAGTCATGCGCAAGCAACGCCTTGATCTTTTTGTCAATGGTCGCGGAGATATCCACAAAAAGCGCCGCATTCGCCGGAACCTTGGCAAACCAATAGAGTTCAGACGTTTGATAGGGTTTGTATTCATGGTCGGGGTAGAAAAGAGGGCTGCCGCCGAAATGCGCCGCCTCAAGGGTTGCCGTCGCCACGCGCCGGTGATCAGGATGCTCTTCGTAGGGTGCGAAGGGGTCCCAACTCATGACAATATCCGCGCGCACTTCGCGGATCATGGACATGATTTTGCCGCGCAGCACATTTACGGGGATGTCCGCCAGATCGCCGTCCACATACCCCTCGAGTCGCACTTCTTTCAAACCCAGAATGTCACCCGCCGCCCGCGCTTCTTCCGCGCTCACCCGAACCAGCTCCTCCGAACTCAGTCGGTAGGAGCCTTTGGAGTTGTCAGTTAAAATATATTCGTAAACGTCATAACCCAGTTCGTCTATAAAACGGGCTATCGTTCCGGCGGCCATGAACTCCATATCATCCGCGTGAGCGACCACCACCAGTATGGTCTTTTTTTGCTGCTGTTCCGGCATCGGCGTTACCTCCAACTGAAACATTATATCCCATCGAACCAGAATATCGGGTTTTCTTGCACAAGCCGTGCGGAACATAGTATAAGCGTATCGCCTTCGGGAAAACTTCTTTGAAAAAAAGCAGAATGCAATGCTGTTACACAACGACTGATTTTGAAAACAAAACGCGGATACCAATTCTATGTCCATTTGCGCCATTACGTTTGATTTTTGGGGAACCCTGTTTCGTGACGCCCGCGGCGAAGAACGCCATCAGCTGCGGGTAAAAGCCCTGGTGGAAGCCACTGGCGTCAGCCGGGACGCCGCCGATAAGGCGCTTCGCGACGCAATGGCGTATTTTTTGCAACAGCATATCGCCACACAGCATACCCTGACGCCGATGGATGCCGTGGAGATCGTCTGCGCAGCGCTGAGGGTTCCCATCCCGCATGAGGCGGCCTATTCGCTCGCCCGCGTTTTTGCCGATGTCGTGCTCGAGTACCCGCCCGAACCCATTGAAGATGCGCTTGAAGCGGTAAGGGAGGCGTCAGCGCGGGTGCCCGTCGCCATAATTTCCGACACGGGATTCAGTCCGGGCAGGAATTTGCGCATACTGATGGAACGGGAAGGATTTACGCCTTATTTTACCGCCACCACCTTTTCCGATGAGATGGGTGTCGCAAAACCTCAGCTGCCCATGTTTGAAACGACGGCGCGGCAACTCGGCGTCGCCTCCCATGAATTGCTTCACATCGGCGATTTGGAACCCACCGACATCATCGGCGCCCACCAGGCCGGCGGCAAGGGCGGATTGTTTACAGCGGTGAACAACCGTTTTGCCGAAACGACAACCGCCGATTACATCTTCTCCTGTTGGCAGGATTTTATAGAAATGCTGCCCCAACTGGTATAAGGCATTTACAACAACAGGGACGCAATACGAGCATGAACACGCCTAAAAAAGTGATTGCGCTTGTCGGCACATACCGTAAGGGCGGCGTAGTGGATACCGCTGTGGACCTTGTATTGGCGGCGGCGCGCGGAAAAGGGGCGCAGACACGCAAGGTTTATCTCATGGATGAAGATATCGCTTTCTGCGCCAATTGCAGAAACTGCACGCAAGAACCCGGGGCATCGCGAGGAAAATGCGTCTTGAATGACGACATGGCCGGCTTGCTTGATGTCGTTTCGGACATGGACGCGATCGTTCTGGCGTCGCCCATGAACTTTGGCACGGTAACGGCGGTCGCCAAAAGATTTATTGAAAGGTTGCTTCCCTTCGCCTACCGGCCCTGGGGTATGGCCGCGCCGCGTACCCGAAAAAAACAGAAAACAAAGCGGGCGGCGATTGTCATGGCCGCCGCCGCGCCGGCCGTTTTGGCAAGGCCGTTCAGCGGAATGATCAAAGTCATGAAAACAGCCGTAGGTTTAATGGGCGCGACAAAGCCGGATGTGTTGTTTATTGGTCTTGCGGCGCTTCACGAAAAGCCGCGTTTGGCGCCCCGTGTTAAACGAAGGGCATACCGTATCGGTAAGAGGCTTGTTGGTTAATCATCAGTCCGTGTGACCAGTAGTGGCGGCGCTGCCTCCGCTATTCTTTGAAACTCTGAAGTCAAGCCGCATGGTTCATTTTACGGCACTGCAATTGATGTCGCCGTCGGCACGGTGTTTTCCGTATTGACGAGCAAGTAACGCAGTCGGCCCGATTCATCCATCATCGTTCCCGGACACGCAAACAACGTGTGGTCTATGGTGAACGCAAAAGGTCTCGCGGCGCCGCCGTAAATAATGATGTCGGCGGGCTCTTGTTCCCGTTCCCGGCGGAATCGTTCGAGCGGCGTGTCACTGGTCAACAGGTCGCGGGAGCAGTTGACGGAGCCATGACAAAGCGTTATTTGAAGGCCCTCTTCGGAAAATCGCCGTTTGCGCGGCAGCGAGCGCAGGTGCTCTTTCGCTGCGCTGTCCAACGCCTGATGCGTCTGCGCGAGCGGCTCCCTGTTAGACGTGTTGCGTGGGCGCTTGGTGCGCCGAACAAGGTCCCTGTCCTTTTTCCCTTGAACGGACAACACGGTATGGCGTCTTAAAAGCGCCACGCATTCCCTTGCATTGGCCGGGGTTTCACATACATTGCCCGTATGCAAAACCCTGTGAATGCCGGCATCTTCCAGTGCGCGCAAAACCTGTTGCAAGCCGCAAAAGTTACTCTTGATGTCGCCTATAACCGCAAAAAACATCGCCTTTTTGCCTTATTTTATTGGGCGCCGTGGTTTTCGCCACTTCTTGTCGCCTATGGGAATCTCAACAATTGTTCTAACACAAGATGTGTTATGCCAATATCTTACATTTGGCATGTCGCAAAAAAAACAAAAAATACATGCCGTGGCGCGTCTGAAATGCGCCTCAAAAAAAATATATCAAAAAAAAGACTTGACAAATCCTTGGTTAATGTGTACTCAATAGTATCATAAATGGGCTGCATACAGCGTGTGAACAGGGTTCATTTCGCAGTGTTGTGTTGCTTGTTTGCGGTAAATTTTTCCCAAGGCAGTAACGTATCGGCGCATGGGGCGTCGGTATGGATGTGAATACAGTATGTGTTGTCTGGGGACAAACCAAAGAAGGAGGAACCCACAGTATGGCGTTCAAGAAAGCGAAAGAAACAGACAAGTCGTTAACGAAGACGCAGATGGTCGGGATGCTGGCCGAAGCCACGGGCCTTGCAAAAAAGGATGTGGCGGCTTTGCTTGCCAATCTGGCGAACCTCGCGTGCGCGCAGGCGTCCGCAGCGTCCGGATGCACCATTCCGGGGCTGGGCAAGCTGAAGCTCGTGAAGCGCAACGCGCGTATGGGCCGCAACCCCGCAACCGGTGAAACCATCAGGATTCCCGCGAAGAAGGTGGTGAAGTTTGTCGTCGCCAAGGCGGCGAAAGACGCCATTGTTCCGCCGAAAAAGTAAGCGCTGATTTATTTGCGGCAACAAGCCCGGAGCATTCGTGTTCCGGGCTTTTGTTTTTATGGTTGCGTCTGTGATACAAAACGGGGGTGTTGATCTCAAATCAAAGTGCGTTGGGCATGACGCGCTGAAAGGGTGTTTCCATGAATTACGTTTCCATATTTTTGACGGTTGGCATAATGCTGACGGCGATCACGGGATGCGCGGGCGTTCCGTTGCCGCCGATTACCGGGGCCGCTCAGCCTGAAGCGATCATTGTCGCGGAAGAAGGCGAAGCGCGCATGACGATTGTCGTGGCGGCGGACGCGTCGCCGTCCACACGCCATGCCGCGGAAGAGTTGCAACGCTTTCTCAGCGAAATAACAGGCGCCGCCGTGCCGCTTGTGACGGATGACGCGCCGCCGTCGCCAAGCGAGATATGGGTGGGCGACAACCGGCGGCTGCGGGACGCAAACATTTTGATTGACTATGAAGCGCTTGGAAGGGAGGGCTACGTAATTCGCACGCGCGCCCCGCATATTTTCATTACAGGCGGAGAGCCGCGGGGTACGCTCTATGGCGTATACGGTTTCCTTGAAGACCATCTCGGCTGCCGTTGGTTTGCGCCGGATGTCAGTGTGATTCCGACAGCGCGTGTGCTGGCGGTGCTCCCAATTGACGAAGTGCGCAAGCCCGTCCTTGAATACAGGGAGCCTTTTGTTTATGAGTGCTTTGACGGCGACTGGGCGGCGCGCAATCGGATGAACAGCAGCAATGCGCGCCTGGAAGAACGGCATGGCGGCAAAATCACTTATCATGGCTTTGTGCATACCTTTGAAGGGCTTCTGCCGCCGGACAAATACTTTGACGAACATCCCGAATACTATTCGCTGGTGAAGGGAAAACGACTGAAAGAGCGTTCACAACTGTGCTGCACCAATGAGGAGGTTGTCAAACTGGTCACGGACGAGGTGCGGCGACGCATGGCGGCCCACCCCGAGGCGACGGTGTTTTCTGTTTCGCAGAATGACTGGCATAATTATTGTGAATGCGAAGCATGCGCCGCCCTGGCCGAGGCGGAGGGAAGCCAAATGGCGCCCGTCTTGCATCTGGTCAATCATGTGGCGCGGGCGGTTGCCGGCGAATTTCCGGACAAACTGGTGGATACGTTGGCCTATCAGTATACGCGCAAGCCGCCCCTGACCATGCGCCCGGAACCCAATGTCATCATTCGTTTGTGCAGCATCGAGTGCGATTTCGCGCATCCTTTTGAAGAGCGCACCACCGTGGAGAACCGCGCCTTTTGCGACGATATCGAGGCATGGGCAAAAATTGCAAACAGGCTTTGGGTATGGAATTACAACACCTCGTTTTCCAACTATCTTGTGCCTTTCCCGAATCTGAAGGTGCGCGGCCCGAATATCCGCTATATGATAGCCAACAATGTGCGCGGCATTTTTGAGCAGGATGTCTACAATACGCCACACGGTCAGTGGAGCCTGTTGAGCGGCTATCTCGGCGCGAAACTGCTTTGGAACCCCGCCTATGACGCCGACCTCGCCGTCAATGAATTCCTCCAGGGGGTTTATGGCGACGCCGCCACGCCGATGCGTTTATACATTGATCTCGTGCATGAAGCCGTCAGCGATCCCGCAACAGTCATGGGCATCTGGATCGGGCCGGACGCGCCGTTCTTCTCGGACGAACTTTTCGAGCGCGCCGACGTCTTGTTTGATGTGGCCGAAGCGGCCGTTGAGGACGAGCCGGAGACGCTTGAACGGGTGCGTATTGCCCGGTTGCCCGTGGATTACTGCATAATCGAGCGCACCCGCGCATTGTCAGCGGGCGCTTTTGTTCTCGACCACGAAAAATTCACCGTGGGCACGCATCCTGATTTTGAGAAGCGGGCAAAGCGCTTTTTTACCGTGGCCGAACGCAACGGGCTGACCCGCATACGCGAGAGCGGGGGAGAACTGGAAGCGTACAAGAAAGACGTGTACAACTACATTAAGCCGCGCGCTCACACCCCCGTTGAAGCGCCGCCCGCTCCGGAGAAACTGGCGCCAGGCCTGACCTATCGCTACTATGCGGAACAGCTGGAGAGGCTTCCGGATTTTAAGACGCTGACTCCGGCGGATGCGGGGGTTGTGGACAGATTCTCCCTTGAACCGGCAAAGGACAAAGGTGATGAGGCGTTTGCATTGTTGTTTGAAGGCTATGTCAATATCCCGCGTGATGGAATGTATGCCTTCAGCGTCATGTCGAATGATGGCAGCAAATTGTTTATCGGCAAAAGGAGGGTTGTTAACAATGACGGGTTGCACAAGGAGCAGACCGTCACGGGGTTCATAGCGTTACGAAAAGGATGGCATTCCATCCGGGTGCCTTATTTCGAGTCCGGAGGCGTTCATGCGCTGACAGTGTCTTACACGGGGCCGGGCATTCCGTATCAGGAAATTCCAGCGGCGGCGCTGGCGCACACCCCTGAATAAACCACAAAAAGGCAATTGAACGGGACTCACACCGTATTTTGCGACCTGCAATAAAGCCAGGCAGTTGAACGGGACTGACACCGTATTTTGCGGCCTGCAATAAAGCGAGGCAGTTGAACGGGACTGATACCGTATTTTGCGGCCTGCAATAAAGCCAGGCAGTTGAACGGGACTGACGCCGTATTTTGCGGCCTGCAATAAAGCGAGGCAGT
>DSBB01000171.1 GCA_011046175.1 Candidatus Hydrogenedentota bacterium
ATAATGCAAAACCGCGTGTTGCCGTCGCACCGCTCGCTCTCCGTCCATTCCCACACGTTGCCCGCCATGAGGTAACACCCCCAGGGGCTTCGGCCTTCCGGCAACGACCGCACCGGCATGGGCGACGCGCCGGCGGGGGGACACATGGCCGCGTCGAAATCATTCCCCCAGGGCCATCGGCGTCCGTCATCGCCCTGGGCGGCCCGTTGCCATTCCGCTTCCGTGGGCAGCCGCTTGCCCGCCCAGGATGCGTAAGCGCGGGCGTCGTCAAGATCAACATACACCACCGGCAAATCGGCCATGGCTTCGGGCATTTCTCCGTCCGGCCAGTGCCTCAGAAAATTGTGTGCATGTCGCGGCGCGTAACCCGTTTCCTTCAAAAACCGCTGAAAGTCGCGGTTGCTCACCTGCGCCGCGTCCATGAAAAAAGGCTCCACGTCCACCTGATAATCATGCGTTACCATTCCGTCGTGGGGATGTCCCCATGTGAAGCGGCGCGCGTCTGACGGGTCGGTGTCCGGGTCGGGATAACATCCGCATTCGCGCCGCGGATGTTCAATACGCATGGACGCGCCGCCGCCCGGTATCAAGACCATGCCCCGGGGCGGTTTGTCATAAGCCGCGCCCGCGGTGCGCTCGACGGGTTTAAGCGCCGGCGTCACGGTTTCGGCGGCCTCCGAATCCGGCGCGTTCAGCGCGGCTTGGGACGCCATCAACTCGTCCACGCGCGGGTCATCGCCAAACGTTACGGCGATGCAGCCCACATCGTCAACATCGCCCCACAGCTGCACCCAGCCGAACTCGGTCATATCCCATCGCATCATTTGGCCGCGCCAAAGATCGCGCACCTGCATGTCATCCGCCCGCACATGGGGAGGCAGTTGCCAACGAATCAATATGCCGTATTTTATCGGTTCGCCCATGTTCCGCAGCGTAAACAGGGTGGTTGGCGCGCCGGGCCAACGGTGAATATACAAGTCGTCATCCTGGGAAGGATAGAAAGGGTCCCACAGTTCGGAGGTGAATTGCTTTTGGAAGACGCGCAGAATGGCGGCGGCGCGTTTCCAGAGCAGCGCGTCCTCCGACGCGCATGGATTGCGCGTCCCAAAAATATTTTCCCAAAGCAACATGCCCGTTCCGTTAAAGAAGGCCGTGTTCATCTCCCACTGATGACGCGCGTCCCAACGTCGCGTGTAATGCAGGGTATGCCGGGGCTCCAGCCATTTCAGCAGCGGCATGCCCGGCGGCGTCGGATCATGCGCCCATTGCGCCCATGAAGCGCTGCACAGGCCGAGTTGCTCCACCGTCGGACATAACTCAGGAACCAAGACAATGCCGCTGTTAAGCGCGTCCACAGCCTTTCGCATTGCTTCGGTGGCGCCGCTCAACGTGTCCAGAAGCACGCCGTCCGCGCCGAGGTCCCGCAGCATAACCGCCATCATTTCTTCATCGGAAACAGCTTCGCGGCGCGTCGCCTTGTCCCAGGGCAGGTACGGAATCAACACGCGCACGCCTTGTTCCTGAAATTCCCTGCACACCTCGCGCACGCCGTCCATCCCGCCGGGCATATCCCTGAAAAAATCGAACTGATTCCGGGCGTCCACGCCGATACGCGGATAGGCGGGCCAAAGAAGCACGGCATCCACACCGCCGAAACGCGCCGCCTTGTCCGTCAGGAACCTGTTTACCTGATAGCCTTGGACCGGATCGTAAAAGCTGCGGTCGTATACGAACACAAAATAATGGGTGAATGCGGACGCCGCCCACGCGAGGTCCTCGCGTTCGTATATGCCGCGGCAAAGCGGCTCACCTTCATGTTCGCTCAATGCCCGTTTCACAGCCGCCATGCGTTCCGTATCCTCGACGCCCAAAACGCAACCCGACACTTCCAGCCGCATCGGTTCTCCGGTTTGTTTCACGCGAATAACCGGTCGCGGCGCCGCGCCCCGCGCCGTTGTTGCGGGCACGATAACGGTGGCCTCCACCTCATGCCGCTTGCCGTCTCCGGGAACCGTCATGACGGCGCTTTCGACGGGAACCTGGCCACGTGGCCCCGAATTCGCAAAGAATACTTGCAACGTGGCGCTTTCACCGTCAATCACGCGCGCTTGGAGCGACACGTAAAGAGCGTCTCCGGGAAGAAGCCCCAGCGCCTCCGTCAAAAAATCAGACGGGCACATCCATGCGTCTTCCTGTTCCCCGTTCATGATGAGAATTTGCCCGCGCCCCGCCCGGATGTGTTCGCGAAAGGCATGAACGTCCCGCAGCCATTCCTCCCGGTACACGCCCGGCCCCGGACCGACAATAAACCATTCGTTCATTGAAAGCGTGGGGCCGTGCCCGAGACCCCAGGAGCACCCCGCGCCGACTTCAAAAATATTGGGGCTGAAAATCGGCTGTTCATGCGGCGCATCCATGGCGACTGCTCCCATAGCACATACTGCGGTGATTTGTATTAAGACGCTGTTTATGTTCAAAGCGATGCTTCCGACTTATTGCAGGTAATATTCAAAATGCCTTCCGTCCCGAACGCTTGTCCGCCCCGTACAAAACCAAACACACCCATACCGGATTAACCCGGATATTTCACCGGGTTTCGTCGCGAGCCTGCGACCCATATTATGGCCGGTTGTATTTCATTTTCGTTGCCGAAGGTAATGTGTTGTTAAGCATTTGCGAGCAGCCATTGAATCACTTCAGAGAAACTTTTTACCACTTGACCGCGTCCGGACTGAAAATAAATCCCTATTTGCGCGATGAGCGACGAGGCCACCGCGAATTGGCCTATCGCCCAGACGCCCACGGCCAGTTGACTGACGCTGACAATACCCACGCCGACCTGTGCGATGGTCACGGCGCCCGCGGCGAATTGACCAATCGCGATTACGCCACGCGCCACCACGGGCAGCCTGTTCGGGCGATACTTGAAAGAGATATGCAACAGGGGCAGGTTCCCGATGGCAGCCTTGGATTTGTATTCCCAGCCCCAGCCGTTCCAGTTCGGGTTGGCCGGGCGCGGCGCGCCGCAATTCGGACATATCGGCGCATTTTCCGACACTTCATGTTGACATTCTCTGCATGGCGTCATATCCATGAACCTTTCCTGCGGCAAAGCGCATTATAACCCGGGAAGGGTGGCCAGCGGCAACGGCGCGTCTGTGTACAGCGGCTCTCCGTGTTCCACGCCGATACGCCCCCCCCAGTACCGCGCGCGCGTTTCGATGCCTTCCCAGAATTGCTTGGAAGATATATGCGTGGCCGGCCCGGGGTAGCCGGGGTTGTGAAACTGGGACTGGTATGCCCGCAACGCCGCCATTTTTGTGTCGAATACGTCGGAAATATCCACCACGCACGGCGGCGCGCCCGCCAGTTCGGCGTAGGGGTAGAAATAATACATGCGGGGCGCGCGATAGGGCGGTTGTCCCGTCTCAATGCGCTCAAGCCCGGAGTAATAATTTGCCTCGCGGCTCAACGCATGCGCGGCGGAATGATCGGGATGCCGGTCCGGCGCCATAAGCGCGCAAATTACCGACGGCCGGTATTTGCGGATAAACGGAATAATGGCGCGTTGTTGTTCGGTGGTGTTGGCAAGGCGGCTGTCCGGCAAATCCGCGGCTTCCCGCGCGTGTATACCCATAACGTCGGCGGCGGCCAACGCCTCACGCTCCCGTTGTCCCGCGTCGCCCCTGCTGCCCATTTCGCCACGCGTCAGGTCAAGAACCGCCACGCGTTTTCCCTGCCGCGCCAGTTTGATTAACAATCCGCCGCAGGCAAGCTCCACATCATCAGGATGCGCGCCAATGGCCAGCACATCCACCGTTTCCCCTGTGTCGTTGCTCACAATTCCATCTCCTGTATCTCAAAACATTCCGCATCAAGTTCCGTTATCATCCGCTTAATCAACGGCCGGCCATGTTCAAACAGAAAACTGAACACAGAAATTACGCGCTCCTGAGGCTTGTTCAACGGCGCGATAACGGCGCGCAAACGCCCTATTCTCGCCTCGATAACGCGCCGTTTTTCAGTGTCGGCGTATAACAACCGTCGCTCAAGTTTATCCAGTTCGGCCAGCACGTTGCGCTCGAACCGTTCCGCCGCCCGCCCGGCTTCGCGCGCAATGCTTTCGTCTTTCATATCGCGCGCCATTTCCTCAAGCGCATCCGCAACAATGGCTCGATGGCGTTGAAACGTTTTTAATGCCGCGTTGTCTGCGTCGGCTTGTAGCGCCCGGGCAAGCAAATCGTCATTATTCATAATCATAGCCGGGCTTAACCCGTAACGTCGCAGCAACTGATTTGTCTTTATGGTGTTGATAACGCACCGGATGCGCGGATAAACAACCGGCATCGGCGTTTCATAAAAATCAAAAAGCGGCTTCAGTTGCGCCCAGTAAGCAACCTCGCCCGGCCCCGCCGCGTAAGCGACGACGGGAAATAATTGTTGCTGAACAACCGGGCGCAATGCAACATTGGGCGAAAACAGCCCCGGCGCATGGTCGAGACGCGCCAGCATTTCGTCCGGCGTCAGCGCCCCGCGGATTCCGGCAATATGGAACCGGTTGTCCTTAAAAAGAACGTTGCGGCGCCGATCATCTTGTTCCACAAAAAAATTACAGGCGTTTTCGCGCCGCCGGATCAGCGCCTTGTAACCAAGCGATTCAAGGAACTCCGCCTGTTGTATCAATAATTGCGTGCAGGCAAGGGGATGCGTAATTTCCCGTTTTATCACAGACGCTGCGGCGGTGCGAACGGCGGGGTCCCATGACGGCAGCATGAGCAGGCGCGTATCAGCGAACAACCGCGCCATGAGCCGGACAAACCAATCCGCCGGCGAAGTCGCCGCGTCCGCGGTTTCATGGAGAACCCCTTGGATTTCCGCTGCGTATTCGCCGCCGCGGCACGCCGTCGCCGCCGCATCAATAAAGGCATGAATCTGTTTATCCAGTGGGACACGATACATGGGCATGTCCGATATGTCCCCATTTTGCGGCGTGTAGGTCTGCGAGAGTATCTCGCTTCGCTTTGTCAGAAAATGGGCGTTTCGCACCTCTTCAAAGTCATGATCGTCGCCTGCCGCCCAGAAGACGGGGACACACGGCGTCCCCAACGCCTGAAAACGTTCCGCCAGTTTAATCGCCGTAATCGCTTTATAGACCGTGTACAGGGGACCGGTGAACAGACCCGTCTGCTGCCCCGTGGCAACCACCAACTCGTCGCCCGCAACCGCCGCCTTCGATACGCCGAGATAATGCTGTGTTCTGTTGATTGCCGATACGACGCCGTTCTTCCATGCGCCGGTGGGCGCCGTTTTGTTGAAGAGCGCTTCCGGCGCGCTGGAAAACAAGGCGGTCACGTCCGGATCACCCTGAATGTATGCTTCATAAAGTGGATTCATTACGTCGTTTTCGCTCCCGTAAGAATCATCCGCGCCGCATCTTCTTCATATACGCTCCCGGTGTAATCCCCCCATGCCGCTTCCACGCGCAGCCCCGCGTCTTTCAATAATGCCGTCAGCTCTTCCAAGGTATACAACCGCACCGATTCCGTTGTCGTACCCAGCGGGATGCCGTCCCGTTCCACAGTTATCTTCTTATTCACCCGTTTCGCCCGCCAATCAATCCAGCGGCGCTCGTAAATGATATAACCCTGTGATTCCCGGCGCGATTCAGGCTCGAGACGCCGGTCAAGACTCAACGGGTTCAGATAATCCATGAAAAACCGTCCCGCCGGTTTTAGAATACGCGCCATATTGACCGCTGCGGCGAGATTGTCGGCGTCGTTCAGGAAATAGCCGAAACTGGTGAAAAAACTGAACACAACGTCGAAACATGCCGCCAGCGGCAGCGCGCGCATATCAGCGCGAATCAACGCCGTGGCCGCGGAAAGCCGTTTGCGCGCAAGAGACAGCAGCTGCGGCGAGTAGTCCGCGCCTGTCAGCAGCGCGCCATATTGTTCCAGCGTTACCAGATGGCGTCCGGCGCCGCAACATAAATCCAATGCCCGATGGCCCCCGGCAAGCCCGGTTGTCGCAGCCGCGAAGACGGCTTCCGGAGCCGCCGCGTCAACCGTGCGGTGGGCATAAACCACGGGATACAGATCGCCGAACGCATCGGCAAACCAGTCATCCGCTATGCGTTCCTTGCGATGCGATGTGTTCGTGTCCACTTTAATTAAATCCCGTGCGCATGTTGTTAGCCGCCTCGAAAATGCCGCCCGGCCTATTCTCTCATGAATAATGCGGCGGCGCCTATTGTAACACCAACGCACCCGCCCCTGTTGGGAAAACCGCAGTTGCCCAAATCGCCGGAGAGGACCGGGGGAAAATGGTTTATGTCGCCGCGCTAAAATCCGAATTGTCTGCCCTGATCGCCGCGGACAATCCGTGAAATGTTGTCGGGGTCCCAGATCGTCGCGCCAACGTACCTTTCAGGCCCTGTCTTGGCATCGCTGATGTAATAGGTGGTCACCATTTTGCCATCGGGACGCTGAATGCTCCGCACATAGCCGATGTCGCGGTCCGTGCCGTCCCAGCGCAACACAATCTGCGGCCCCCAGGTTTTGCCGTTGTCTTCGCTCAACCGCGCGCGAATGCTGAACGGATAAGCGCGGAACCCGTAGGTGAGGCAGAGACGACCGTCATGCAGTTTGTTCAACATGGGCGGGTTGCCCTCGCCGAGATATTCGACGGGATTGGCTTCCTGAACCCATGTAACGCCGTTATCCGCGCTTCGCCATGCGGACAGCCAACGGAACGTGCCTTCCCGGCGCCGCAGCGTGGTGAACAGTTCCTCGTCGCTTATACGCACGGTGGACGGCATGATGGCGAAACCGTCCGGCTCGGGGCCTATCTCGGATACCAGCGTCCAAGTTACGCCGCCGTCCGTGGTCCGCGCGCAGATGGGGCGGCCTTCCCGCCTGTTCTGTTTGGCGACGGTGATAAAAATGAAGGCGTCGTGCTTGCCGTTGACAATGTAATCCGTGCGCGCCGCTGTGCCGGGCGCGTCGAAACCCGGCAGGCAATAGGGACCATGCCATGTGTGACCGCGATCATAGGAATACTCGAACCGGGAAGTGCCCCCGTCAATATTGTCCATGCGAAGTGTCCACGCAAAATCCGGGCGCGTAAAGTCCACGGGCTCCTGCAATTCCATCAGCGGCGGCGGCGTTTGGCCGGGGGTTTCCGTGCCGTGCAGCGCTTTGCCGCGGGGTATGAGGAAGCCCTTCTCCGCCGGATGCTCATGCGTCCAGGTCCTGCCGCCGTCCAGACTGCGCGCCAGCCAGTGCTCTTCGGGCTTTTCGCGGTCAATATGATGGCGGGTCGCCCCCAGGTCCTTATAGTAGCCGAGGCTGTAGCCCACAACAATTTCATCGCCCCAATGCCACATGCCGTGGTTTGCCGGCCAGCCCGCAAAACGGCCGGGTTCGTAATGCACCTTGACATGCTTCGCCTCTTCCGCAATAAACAATGGTTCGCCGGGTAAAACCGCGCGCAAGGCTATCATCATTAGTGTCGCGTACACGTGTATTTCCTCCTGTATAGGCGCTTAAGACCGGTTGGCTGACAATTTTTTGTCAGTTTGCCGCATGTTGTTCATACAATTGTGTTTGTTAGCATAAAGAACGCAAGAGTTACCTTTTGCGACTGCGCCGCAGGCGCCACTTCTTCCGGGCGAAGTCCCGGACGAAGCGTAGAATCTTTGTTCGGTACATCTGCGCAAAGCGCGTAGATGTTTGGTGTAAGTATTGCATCAACCACCGTCATTCCCGCGAAAGCGGGAATCCAGTGATATAGCGCATGAACCGGCGAAAGTTCGTGGATTCCCGCTTTCGCGGGAATGACGGGGAAAATTGCGCGTCCGTCTGATTTTGGGTTGCGGCTAACGCCCGCGTTGGAGTTTTCTTCCTTTTCGTTTATTGTCGCCATTAGTGAACGTCAATGCAACTTTTGCGTAAGGAGGCCGATGCGTGAAATAAGGGATGCGTGTTACGGGACGGGCATTCGTGACGTTTTTGGTCTGCGCCGCAGGCGATGAAAACACGGCAAGTTGTTTGGTTGTGAAACGTATGAGACGTATGGTATCTTTGGACTGCCCTGAGATTTCCGTATGTTGTGTGCGCTTCAGTACGCTGGGGAGCCTACTATAACCCTGCATGCTAAAGCATGAACAACATACATTTTCATCGTTAACGACGGAGGCTGAAAGCCTCATTAAGAACGGCGCTGTTTCCGAAAGATTTCATATCCCGCATAGATGTTTTGTGCAGGTATTGCGTCAACCATCATCATTCCCGCTTTCGTGGGAATGACGGAAAACGTGGAGTCTGTGTGTATTGCTGGGGTTGCGAGCAACGCCCGCGTGAGGGTACGCCAATGAATAAACAATGTGTAATCCATATCATATCGAACACGCACTGGGACCGCGAATGGCTGCATAACTTCCAGGAGACGCGGATGCGGCTGGTCGAGTTTCTCGACCTGTTACTGGAGGTAATGGAAGACGATGACGAGTACCGCTCGTTCGTGCTGGATTCGCAGGCGGTTCCCGTCGAGGATTATCTCGCGGTGCGTCCCGAGAACGAAGCGCGGCTTCGGCGGCTGATCGAGTCGGAGCGGCTGCTCATCGGGCCGTGGTACACCTGTCCGGAAGGGTTCGAGGTGAACGGCGAATCGCTCGTGCGCAACCTGCTCATGGGGCACAAGGTCGCCGCTGCCTTCGGCCATGTGATGAAGGTGGGGCACACGCCCTTCTCCTATGGGCAGAACTCGCAGATGCCGCAACTCTACGCGGGTTTCGGCATTGACACCATCCTGTTTTACCACGGTGTCAGTCATGACGACACGCCCAACGAGTTTATCTTCGAGGGCGCGGACGGCACATGCATTCTCGGCTCGCAGATGAGCAGCATGGCGCGGTACAACTTTTATCACGGCGTGTACCGTCCCGCGGTGATGGGCAAGACCACAGCCGACCGCGAGTATGAGTGGCGCGAGGGCGGCTCGCCGTTCCACCGCGCCGCGCTCGAACAGGCTTTGGAGCATTACCTGTTGCTTGCGCCGCCGCGCACGGTGGACAAGAAGCGGTTCGCGCAATGTGTGCGCGCCCTGCGCGATGCGGAAGCGAACACGGCGACCACGCGGCATCTGGCGTTTATGATGGGGCACGACAGCAGCGTCGCCGATCCGCTGGAGAAGGAGATGGCCGCGCTTACCCGCGAGGCGCTTGCCGGCGACGAAGTGGTGCGCGGACACTACGAGGAGATGATGGCCGCCATCCGCGCCGAGGCGGACTGGAACGACCTGCAGGTGCTGTCCGGCGAACGGCGCGTGCCTAAGCCCATGCCCGCCACGCTGCATCTCTACAGCGATGTGTTGTCAAGCCGCACGCGCATGAAGTACCGCAGTTCACAGGCGGAGTATCTCATACAACGGCGCGTGGAACCCTTCGCCGTGGCGGGCATGGGCTTGGGC
>DSBB01000175.1 GCA_011046175.1 Candidatus Hydrogenedentota bacterium
AAAGCGCCACCGGCTTCGAATTCGTGTATCATCTGAACTTATACTGGGGCATGAACCGACGCCAGGCGCGGGTCGCCGCCGAGAACGCCTGCGATCTGACCCGTATGGCCGAACGCATGCACGATCCCATTGACACCTACAGCAAGGGCATGCGTCAGCGCATAAAGATAGCGCAGGCGTTGAGCGCGTGTCCGGAACTGTTGTTTCTTGATGAACCGATGAACGGCTTGGACCCCCGCGGACGCGATGAAATGTATGCGTTGATACAATCGCTTGCCGCCGCGGGCATGACCGTGGTGGTGTCCAGCCATATCTTGTACGAAATAGAGCGTATCACCGACAGTGTTGCGCTGATATTCAAAGGGTCGCTTCTGGCCCAGGGACGGGTGCGCGACATACGCGACCTCATTGACAAGCATCCGCACGCCATTCGCGTGCAGACGGGCTTGCCGCGGGCGGCGGCGGCGCCGTTCGTCGCCTGTCCGGAGGTTACGTCGGTTGATTTCGAGGAGACGGCGTTTGTTATGCGAACGCACAACCCCAATCTGTGCTACGACATGCTGAACGACATGGTGCTGCGCGGCGAAAACAATATACACGGCATTGAATGCGCCGACGACAGCCTGCAATCCGTTTTTGATTATCTGACGCGGTAAGGAGAACTGGCATGACCGCGCAACACGAGGACCACATGAATACGACAAACAACAGTCGGGAGACGGGATTGACGGATGCGGTTCCGCAAGCGGCCGCGCCGACCGCGGACACACCGCCAACCCGTTTGCTTCCCGACTGGCTGCGACCGGGAAACCAGCCCGCGCGCGGCGGATATGCGGTGGCGCTTCGGGCGTCCTGCGGCCACGCGCTGGTCATGCTGACCCGGCGCAAACGCCTGTTGCTGGCGGCCATCATCGCCTTCCTGCCGGTGTTGATTCCCATAGCGTTGGCGTTCTTGTCAACGTCGCGCTTTGCGGAATCGGGCAACGAGGTGTTTGTGCGGCTTATAGAAGAGCTGCACATCAATGTGTTCGCCCCGCTGCTTGCCCTTTTCTTTGCCGGAATGCTGGTGGCGGAAGATATCGAGGCGCGCACCATGCCCTATATTCTAACGCGCCCGCTGCCGCGTTCCGCATGGGTGATCGGGCGGTTTTGCGCGTTCATGATTGTCGCCTCCGCCATTTTACTGATTTCGGCGGCGCTCACCTTCGGCGCATCCACAATCCATGAGAACCTCTCCATAAGCAATCCCATTGACATTTACCTGTTGTGTCATTATCTGGCGGTTATGGTCATGGCGCTTCTTGCTTACGGCGCGTTTGCCGTGTTTCTCGGCGCATTTACCAAGCGTCCCATTGTGTACGGCGTGATTCTGCTTTACGGCTGGCAGCGGCTCGCCACACAGATTCCCGGTCTGGTGGATTTTTTCACCATCAAAAAATATACGGACGCGCTCTTGCCCGTCATGGCGACGCAACGCCATGTGGTGCAGATTCAGACGGCCATAGGCAGTTTTGAGCGGGAGGTGTTCCAGGTCAGCGCGGCCAAGGCCGTAATGGCGTTGTTGTTCATCATGGCCGCGTCCCTGCTTGCCACCATTATTGCCGTAACCTGTCGCGAGTACGCCGCCGACCGCGCCGCCGGAGGTTGAACTGGAACGATACGGCTTCGTTGTCCGGCAAAGAGAGGGGGACGCGCGCGGGAGACGGAGCCAACCGCCGGGGGGTTATTCGTATGCCTGCACCTCGTCGTGAATGTATTCCAGTTGTATGCCCGCCTGGCGGAACATTTCTTCCGACTCCGCGCCGTCGTGGTAGCGGCGCTCGCAGACCACGCGCCGGATGCCGCAGTTGATGATAAGCATGGCGCATACCCGGCACGGCGTCATGCGGCAATACAAGGTGGCGCCTTCTATGCTGACACCGAGCCGCGCCGCCTGGGCGATGGCGTTCTGCTCGGCATGCACCGTCCGCACGCAATGTTCGGTTATGGAGCCGTCCTGGTGAAGCATCTTTTTCATCTGATGCCCCACATCGTCGCAATGGGGAAATCCCTTGGGCGAGCCGACATAACCCGTAACCAGCAGCGTGCAATCCCGCGCGATGACGCAACCGCTGCGCCCACGGCTGCACGTGGCGCGCTTGGCTATGGCGTTGGCCACTTCCATGAAATATTCGTCCCACGTGGGACGTTTGTATTTTTCAGTCATACAAGAATACTCCAACGTTCCTAAAAGGGCTCGTCCAGTTTTGTTACCGGTTCACACGTCATAATAATGGCGCTTTGCGCGTGCCTGCGAACGAACAGCCGGTCGTTGCGCTCAAGCATTACATATTCCGTCGAGTTGTCAAATGCGAGTGTTGCCGGTCCGCGGGTGATCTGAAAGACGGTCTCCGCGTCCTGCGGCAAGACCAGATGATTGACGGGATGGGTGGTCGCCTTGAAGGCGATGCCCATCCCCTGCGTAAAAATTCCTTTGGTAATCGCCTTGAAATAGGCGGTGCTGCCGAAGGCGGTGCATGCGACAAACCCGTCGCTGATAATTTCCACGCCGTTTTCAAAAGGCGCGTCGTTAATCCACATCTTGAAACGAACGGCGCTGTTAATGCGCCCCATGTGGACATTGATCTCGTTCAGACACGTGAGATGAAAGTCCGGTTCCTTGCGTTTTTGCCCGGAATAGACGGCGCATTCCAATTTCATATAGGCGTTGCGCACCAGCGCATTTTTCGCCAAGGCGTCAAGCACTTCTTCGGGCGGCCGCGGAATGCATCGGTGGCCGCGCCGACTGTTGAGAATGGGCGCTTTCGGCACGCCCGGCCATGCGAACTCAGCCGACAACAACGTGCCGTCGCCGCCGTAGCAAATGACCACGTCCGGTTTTTCCCGGGTCAATTCAAGCGTCTTGTAACGCGCCAGCAACGGCTTCAGTTTTTCCGATTCCTCGCCGAACAGCGCCACGCGGCAGGGCGCGGCGTTTTGTGCCGCGGTCTTTTTTCTTTGGGATGCCATATTCACGTTTGTTTTCCGGCAACAGCCTAGAGGGGCATCGCCGGTTTGTCCTTATGTTTGCGCCGTAACGTCAGCCAAAAACTGAACGCAAAGTAATAAAGCACGTAGAAGAACGAAATCAATGTAAGCGTTTCATGCCCCTCCGGATAGAGCGCCAGCGCCGTCAGCAGCATGACAGCCCACACAAGCCCGAGCGCAATGTTGACGGGACGGAGGATGGGCGTCCGGCTCGGGTATAAATAATGCACGGGAATAAACACGCCCAACGCGCAGAGCAACAGCAGCGCGGCGTTGACCTGCCAGGGCCAGGGAAGCAGAAAAAGATAAAACACCGCCACGTTCCAGTAGGAGGGGAACCCGGTGAACGTGTGGTCTTCCGTTTTGGCGTCAATCCGGCAGAATTGATAAGCCGACGCCAACAGAATAAGGAACGCCACGGGCAGACGCCAACGCACGGGAAGTATGTCACCATGCAACAGGAAGTACGCCGGCACAAGCACGTACGTGAAATAGTCCATGATGTTGTCAAGCAACGCCCCGTCGAACTGCGGCAGATAATGTTTCACACGGAATTTGCGCGCCAGCGCGCCGTCCACGCCGTCTATGCCCGTCGTCACCGCCATCCAGAACAGCGCAAGGATATATCTTTCATTTGCCGTGGCGCTCATTGCCAGCAGTCCAAATACGGCGCCCGAGGCAGTGAACAAATGCACGCCCCAAGCGCTTACAATGGCCGCCGGTCGTCTGTTTGGTTGCAACGCAGTCTCCAAAAACGGTTCCTTTCCGCCCTTGACACATTTCAATACGCAGTGATTCTAGCACGAATTGACCGAGCGCGTCTATTGCATGACGCCGGTGAAAAGCCCCTCGAGTTCGCCTCTATTTTCGACATGGGAAGTAATGGGGCGACGGTTTTCGCCTTCCGGCGCGCAACCGATTCGTTATCGTGTATAATTTAGACAGGGGCTTTTTCGACGCGCTGCGACAGAAAAACCGCTTCCGTCTTTGGGCAAAGGAGCATTTTATGAATCAAATTTGGAAAATCGGCGAACAACACGCGGCGGCGCTGCTGGCGGCGTTTGCCTTATGCTGTGTTTCGCCGGGAGCGGCGTCGGAAACGCCGCAATTATACACGGGCGAAATTCGCTGCACGGATTCCATCGAACCGGCGGACGATCACGCTCTCCCTTTCGGCGTGATTCAATTGCATCATCAGCGAACGGAAGGGGCGCGCATAGAAAATGTAAGCGACCGTTACGACCTGACCATACACAGTTTGTTTATGGGCGGCTGGTATTATGAAAATTTCGAGGACGGCGAGGCGCAGGACTGGCAGGTTGACAACGAGGATTTCTGGTCAATAACAGAAGGCGCTTACCGCGCATGGGCGCGAAGGCCGGAAACATGGATGCATGCGCGCTATGGCGGCGTGACATGGCGCGACCTTTCCGCCGCAACCCGCACATGGCGCGCCGGCAGCCAAAGTTACACAACCGTGCTGTTTGTCCGGGCCACCGCCGATTTTGATCTTGGCATGGATACCGGCAGCGGTTACGCCCTCGGCGTGGGCAACTCGGCATTCTGGGTGGGCAAACTGGTGGGCGGCCAGTTTGCGATGTTGCAGAATTGGGTGTACTGCCCGGAATTGAACGGGGACGGCGCGCCGAATGTCGTCGCCTTCAGCGTCGAGGAAACGCGGATGCGCGTGTATATCAACGGCGTACTCGTCTGGACGGGCGCCGACGCCTCCATCCTGACGCCCGGTCTTGTTGGCGTGGGGGGATACAGTGGCGCTGAAGACGCCGAGACGATTCACTACTTTGATTATGTCATGGTTGCGCCGCCCCGCGCTGATGACGGCGACATGACCGCGCGCGGTGACGCGCAAGACGCGCCTGAAACGTCGAATGCTGCCGTTGATATATGCGTTCAACCGACGCTGACACATGATGCGGAAAATGCCGCCCAAGGGAGCGGCGTCATTCTGGCAGAGGCGGGTCCGTTTCTTGTTGTGAATGCGCCGGCTCTTCCCCGCGTCCTTTCCCCCGGCGAGTTTCTTGACTTGGAAATGGCGTTTATCCCGGAAACCGCGGGGGCGCATTACAATCAACTTGTCATTGTCAGCGACGCGGCAAATCAGTCGGAGCAAATAATTGTCGTTACAGGCGAGGGATACGAACCGATTCATATCGAGCATGCGCCCATCGGCAATATGACAGACGCCGTTCCCGAATATCCGGTCGCCGCGCGCATCACATCGTTGCACGGACTGGCGCGCGCGGAAGTCCACTGGCGCGTCAACGCCGGAACATACGCAATTGACGCCCTCGATCTCGTGGGCGAAGACCTGTATGAGTTTGTAATTCCCGCGCAAGTCATCGGCGCCACGGTGTGTTATTACCTTGAATGCGAAGACACGCAGGGCGCCGTGGCGCATGCGCCTGTCCCCGGCGGTGAGGCGCCCTATTGCTTCATGATCGAAGGGACGCCCGGCCTCTCGGTTGCGCCCGCGTCGCTGCATTATGTCCTGACGCCGGGCAGCGAGGAAACGCTTCAGATTGAATTAACCAATACGGGCACATGGCCTGCGGACTGGAGCGTGTACGCAACACCCCGGTCCGAAACGACAAAAAAAGCCCCGGCGCCTGAAATGGACAGCGGCAACGACAGCACCGCGCCCGACTGGACGGCGGCGCATTCGCCGGACACGTTGTTGGTGGGATTCAAACCCGGCGTGGAAAAAGCGGCGATCAGTGACATACATGACAAATCGGGCGGGATTCCGTTGCATCAATACCGGCGAATTTCCGCCGAAGTCGTGACTGTTAGCCCGGACAAAGACATCGAATCGGTCGCGGAAACATACCTGCGGCACGACGCCGTCGCTTATGTGGAGCCAAACTACCGGGTGTACGCTACGCGCCGACCGGACGACCCGCGTCTGCCGGAGTTGTGGGCTTTGGAAAACACCGGGCAGGCGGGCGGCACGGCGGGCGCGGACATTTCGGCGATTGACGCATGGGATGTTTCCACAGGAAGTCAGGAAATTGTGGTGGCGGTCATAGATACGGGCATTGACTATCATCATCCCGATTTGGCGGCGAATATGTGGGTGAACTCCACGCCGACATTTGGCGATATTCACGGCGCGCGCTGGACAAACGGCGACGGGACGGTTACCAATGGCGATCCCATGGATGACCACAGTCACGGAACGCACTGCGCCGGAACCGTGGGCGCCGTGGGAAACAACGGCCTCGGCGTGGCGGGCGTAAACTGGAATGTGCGGCTCATGGCGCTGAAGTTCCTGAATGCCGCCGGCTCCGGTTATCTGGCCGACGCGGTAAGCGCCTTGGAATACGCCATCGAGAAGGGCGCCCATGTTACCGGCAACTCCTGGGGCGGCGGAGGATACAGCCGCACACTGAAGGACATGATCGCCGTTGCGGAACAGGCGGAACAGCTGTTTGTGGCGGCGGCGGGAAACAGCAACGAAGACGTTGACGCGACGCCTTTCTATCCCGCGTGCTATGACAACCCGAACGTGCTGTCCGTGGCGGCGAGCGACAACAAGGACAATCGCGCCGGCTTCAGCAACTACGGCGCGAAAGGCGTTGATCTTGCCGCGCCGGGCGTGGGCATTCTGAGCGCCATTCCGGGCGGGAGTTACGGTTTCAAGAGCGGCACGTCAATGGCGACCCCGCATGTGGCGGGCGCGGCGGCCCTGTTGCTTTCGATGCGTCCCGAGACGCCCTGCCACGTGTTGAAAACGTGGCTTCTGGACAGTGTGGACATATTGCCGCAATGGGAAGGGGCGACTTTGACGGGCGGAAGATTGAACGTCGCCACGGCGATTGACATGGCGGGCGTATCATGGCTTGACGCGGTTCCTACGCAGGGAACGTTGGCGCCCGGTGAACATGTTTATGTGTCGGCAACAGCCCGCGCTGCGGATATGGTGGACGGTCAATACGAGGAGGCGCTGCTGTCGTTCTGGGGTGACGCCGACGGCGTAATCACCGTGCCCGTGTCCATGCTTGTCGCCACCGGCGATTTCGTGGTGTCGCCTGGCGCGCTTGTCCGCTTTTCAGGATTGGAACACGGCATATTTGAACCCGCCGATTGCGTGTACACGCTGCGCAACCTGAGCGACGCTCAGATATCCTGGAGCGTGACGGGCGTTCCGGATTGGCTGAACGCTCTCGGGCCGCTTGCGGGGGTGGCGCCCGCCCACGGAGAAGTGCCGTTGGGGTTTTCACTGAACGGCCTTGCGCGGTTACTGCCTTGGGACGCCTATCCGGCAACATTGACTTTTTCAGATGTAACCAATGGCGTGTCCGTGGAACGCGACGTGCTGCTCGACGTGGGCATGCCGCCACCGGCATGTTTTTATGCGGAACCGCTCGACCAGGACCCGGGATGGCTGTTGGAAGGGGAATGGGCGTTTGGCGTTCCGCTGGGTCTGGGCGGCGACGCAAACGGTTATCCCGACCCGCAAAGCGGCGCGACGGGAAGCTTTGTTTGCGGCGTGAACCTGTCCGGCGATTATGAGCGCGCCGTCGCCGGCCCGTATTATCTCACCATGGGACCGGTGAACTGCGTCGGTTATGTGAATGTGACGCTTCAGTTCCAGCGCTGGCTGAACACGGATTTTCCCCCTTATGCCCACGCCACCATTGACGCCTCGAATGACGGGGAAAACTGGACGCGGATATGGAACAATCCCAACAACAATGAATATATTATGGA
Source organism: Candidatus Hydrogenedentota bacterium (assembly GCA_011046175.1). Classification (GTDB taxonomy): domain Bacteria; phylum Hydrogenedentota; class Hydrogenedentia; order Hydrogenedentales; family CAITNO01; genus SLFT01. Next base: position 7,759 of record DSBB01000175.1, read on the forward strand.
GAACCGCTGGTCGGCGCGCTCCTATGACATCAGCGACGTGGCGGACAATGAGCCGGACGTTTATGTGCGATGGGGATACCAAACATTCGACGGCGTTTATGCGTTGTCCGGCTGGAATATTGACGACATTCAGTTGCTGGGCGTGCTCACGGATGATTTGTCCGTTACGCCTGACGCCGGGTTTGACGCGGTCGGGTTGGAGGCGGGGCCTTTCGAGCCGGAATCCCTCGTTTATACGCTTACCAACCGCGCTGTTGCGCCTCTGGACTGGACGATAAGCAGCCACGCCGCCTGGCTTGATTTGTCGGCTGTTTCAGGAACGTTGGCTGCGCTTGAACAAACCTCTGTTGTTGCAAGCCTTAACAACACGGCGGCAACGCTTGCCCCGGGGTATTATGAGGCGCCCCTTGTTTTTACCAACGTGAAGGACGCCTTTTCCCAGCAGAGAAAGATTACGTTGACGGTGCAGGCGCGGCCCGGAGCAATCCGGATTACGGATTCAATAGCGCCCGAAGATGATCTTGCGGCGCCGTTTGGCGACGTTCCCATAAACACAGAGCAAAACGCTTTTGTGTATGTGGAAAACAGCGATGAACAATACAACCTGATTGTGGACGACCTGTTTTTTGGCGGTTGGTATTTTGACGGCTTCACCGGGGGAGTTTCCGGGAATTGGCAGCCTTTTGTGGAGGCGCATTGGGCGGTGACGGAGGGCGCGTACAGAGCATGGGCGAAAAGTTATCAAACAATGATGCAGTCTGTGTGCATGGACGGCCTATGGCGGGATTTGGCCGTAACCGCCCGCATTCGCAGAACCGGAAGCGCGTCCTGGACAACCGTTGTGTACCTGCGCGGTTCCGAGGAGTTTGAACTGGGCCTTCTCGCCGGAAACGCTTACATGGTCGGCATAAACGGCCTGGGCGCCTATTACGTTATGCGCGTTGCCGAATCCGGTTATGTTTGGCTGCAACCCTGGACGGCCTCGCCGTATTTAAATGCCGGCGAAGAGGCAAACGACATCACCGTAAGCGTGGCGGGCGACAGGCTTCAGGTGTATTGCAACGGCTCCCTTGTATGGGCGGGGGCGGACGCGATGGTTCCTGCGGCGGGGCGCGTCGGACTGGGCGGCTACAGCGGCAATGAAGCCCCTGAAACCATACATTATTTTGACCGCATATCCGTGGGGCCGCCGTTGCCTTTCGAAACATTGAAAAACGCCGCCGAGCAAATAGAGCAAAGCATGTGGAGCCAAATGGAGGGTGATCCGTGGGGTGTGCATGAAGAGGCCGTTTATTCAACGGACGCTATTTCGGACAATGAGGAAACACGGAACCTGTCGCTTGTATCCGGCCCGTTTGTTGTTCCCGAAGCCCCGACATTGCCCGCAACGCTTGTGCCGGGTCAGGTTTTAGTCGTGCCCGTTCGATATGCGCCCACTGAAGTGACGCAACATGATAATTATCTTGTGATTATGAGCAACGATCCGTCCGCGCCTGAAATGCAGGTGATACTTTCAGGCGAAGGCCAGGAACCCATACAACTGGAAGGCGAGATGGAGGGCGAAGGCGAAGGCGAGGGACAAAAAGGAGAACCTGCCGAAGGGGAAAGCGAAGGGGAAGGGGAGGGCGAAGGCGAGGGTGAAGGCGAGGGCGAAACCGAAGAAGGAGAACCTGCCGAAGGGGAAAACGAAGGGGAAGGCGAAGG
>DSBB01000562.1 GCA_011046175.1 Candidatus Hydrogenedentota bacterium
GATGTTCGCGCGTCTACATCACCGTAAAGCGCGTCCGGCTTGTAGTGTCCGCAGCGGGCAGCGCAAGCGGTTCCGGCAACGCCGGCGCCCTTGGCTCAGGCGTGTCGGGGAAGCGCGCGCAACCGGCAAGCGTCAGCGCAAACACAACACCGAAGTTGAGCGCGCCCATTGCCATATAAGCCTTGTTTTTCATGATATGTGCCTCCCCGGCGGTACTGCGGCGCTCGGTCCTTATTCATGCGACGGCTTGGCGAGGTATTTCGTCGGATGCGCGCGAACAGCGTCCGCGCACGCCGCGGAATGAAGCAATATCGCTTGGTTCGCGATCACCAGCGCAACCGGTTTCTTGCCCAGCGGCTCGCCGGAAACAACACAAACGTCTTCCGGGGAGTGGTCGGCAAGCGCGTTTTCAACCAGCGCCGCATCCACCTTTTCCAAATACGCGGCGGGATCGCTTTCAAACGAGTCTATGCAGGAGGCGCAACAGAACCGGACAAGGCGGTTCCGGTAGACGTATTCTATCGGATTGCCCATGTCTTTAAGCGCAATATCCATCACCAGGCAGCGGTCAAGCGGATAGGCCTCTTTTTGCTGTTCGATGACGGCGGCGTTGACTTTCGCCTCGTAGTCGGCGGTGTTGGCGCGGTACTTGCCGACACACCCGGCGCAGCAAAAGCGCACTTCACGATCGTCAATGATTTCAATTACGGGCGCGCCCATAGCGCCCAACGGTTGCCCTGAAACGGGGCAGGCAGGCAGTGTGTAGGTGCTGTTGTCGCTGATGAGCCCGTCATGGGAGCCCCCCGTTGCGGTCATGCAAAACAACACAACCAACGACGGCAGCAGGAAAGCAAAAAAAGTATTTGTCGTATTCATTGTTCTATTTCCTTATTGTTGACAATCTTTTTGATACAGATACAGTGCAAGAGTAGGGGAACAGCAATTAGAATCCGTATCACCTAACAAAGAAATAGACAATTTAAGACATGGGTGCCCGGCGGAGAGAGAAAAACGGGAAATGACCTCGCGATACGGTCATAATCTGTGTCGGCGCCCCGCGCCGTCGGGTGGGGAACAAACGCTGCCGATGCAACAGGCTGATTCACCGATACGGGCGCATGCATAACGGCATTGGTGTAGGGACTGTCGCCTATGGCGTGCGGACACGCGGGCCGTGTGGCGCTGTCACACCCACCAAACGCCGTTTCATGAGTGGTGGCAGTAGTGGCCGAATCGTCCGTCGAACAACATGCGCCTTCCGCAGAACTTTGATTTTCCGCCGCATCCGCATGGCAGCAACACGTCTCTTCCGTGTCGCATTGCGTCACGCAGGGGCAGACAAAAACCGCCGCCAACGGCGCCGTCAACAATGCCGCCATCATTAGCGCGCTCATATATCGTATGCGGTTCGTCATGTAAACATCCATTACAATCGGTGTCACATTCACAGCCATTATACGCTGCGCAATGCGTATAGTCAACCTATTTTGTCAAGATACTTTATATTACGTGGTAAACAACACCATAAGTCCCCTGCGTATTCCAGAGACTCCATGTGACAATAAGAAGCATAGTCGCGCCGTTTGACCAGTCCACCTTTACGCCTTTGCCCAATGCTCTCTGGACGGCAATCTCAAAATCGCCTTTGTGGTCATGAATCCAATGAAGATAGAAAAGGCTCTGAGGGATCAATTCTGATGATTCGATTTTTTTGTACTCTATGATGACCGGGTTATCGTCCTCAGACAGCGCGAGACTGTCAATGCGTCCCGAATGTAACGAACCTGTCGAAAATTCAGAGGCCACAAAACGACAATTGAACACGGAGGCGAGGGTTTTTTCGATTAACTCCTGCAAAGCCTTTTACATGGTGAAATTGGTCTGCTCTACCGTGCTCAATCCCTTTGGGGCAATCTCAAATAAAGGCATATATCTCCCCTTTGCTGTTTTAAGGACGTTGGATTTCCTGCTTGAGTGTATCATCAAGGCATTCCCAAAGGTGGGGATGGGACTCAATCAACCGCGCAATATCGGCGAGGTCTTTGATGCGCTTGCTCTGTCGTCGGGTGGATTCCGACCATGCTTTCATTTTCCCTTTAAGGGTGTCTTCAAGCGAGGCTGCGCGCATGAGGATGCCATGCACATCCGCCGGAACGGCGTGGGAAGGATAGTCCCGGTAAAAGGCTTCCGTGCTTATCTGAATACTGATCGCCGACCGCCCCTTTACGTTTATTGAACAGTCAAAGCGCTCAATTGAAAAGCCGGCGGATTCAAACAGAGCAACGGCGCGTTCAACCTCATCAAGAGCCACGACAATGTCTACGTCATGGGTGACCATGGCGTGTTCAGCCCAGTAATTGACGGCGATGTCGCCGATGGCGCACCAAGGGATATCCGCCCGTTCGAGGGTGTCCACCAGCGCCATCACATCGTTTGCTCCGCCTGACGTCTGCCAGTCGTAAAATTGTTTCGGAGTCATGATTCATCGCCTGTTCTAAAGGATAATGTGATTATAGCACGAAGTCATTTCTCCGGCAGGCCGAGCAACCTTGCCGGAGAAGTGGCGGGACAGGTAAAATATACGGCAGGTGCAGGGGGTTTGGCGGGCAACGCGCCCTCTTTCTATCCAGTATGTGACATGCAATGCGTATAAATGTTTAAGGAGAACGGACCATGACTGCTGCATCGGAAACCTTTGAATTCAGAACAGAGGCGAAACAAGTCCTTGACCTGATGATCCATTCGGTGTATTCCAACAAGGACATTTTTTTGCGAGAGCTGATCTCGAACAGTTCGGACGCATTGGATAAGCGCCGTTTTGAAGCCGTGAAGAATCCCGATCTTGCTTCGGCGGCGCCGCCGGAAATCTGGATTGCCGTGGACAAGGAAAAGAGCGCGTTGTCGGTGGCCGACAACGGCATCGGCATGAGCCGCGACGAGGTGAAGGAGTTTATCGGCACCATCGCCAAGTCGGGCGCCCAGGAGTTCCTGAAACTACTCCGCGCACAGAAAGGCCAGACGGATATTCCGGAACTCATCGGTCAGTTCGGCGTCGGCTTTTATTCGACATTCATGGTGGCGGACCGGGTGGAACTGGTGACGCGCCGCGCGGGCGAGGCCACGGCGACGAGGTGGGAATCCGCCGGCGACGGACAGTACACCATCAGCGACGCGGAACGGGACGAGGCGGGCACGACAGTGACGCTGCATCTCAAGTCGCCCGACGAAGAGGACGGCCTGAAGGATTACACGCAGGAATATGAGATACGCGCCATTGTGAAACGGTACAGCGATTTTGTGGCATATCCCATCCGCATGAACGTGGAGCGCACCGAGATTGACCGCGACGAAGAGGGAAAGCCGCTGCCGGACGCGCAGGAGCGCAAGGTGGTGAAAGCGGAACAGCTGAATTCCATGAAAGCGCTTTGGCTGCGCGACAAGGAAGAGGTGAGCGAGGAGGAATACAACGAGTTCTACAAGCACATCTCGCATGACTGGAACAATCCGCTGCTGCGCATCCAAGCGAAGATGGAAGGCACCCTCGAATACCGGTTGCTGTTGTACATCCCTGAAAAGGCGCCTTTCGACATGATGATGCCGCAGGACATGCGCAAGCACGGCCTGCATCTGTATATCAAGCGCGTGTTCATCATGGACGATTGCACCGAACTGTTGCCGGACTACCTGCGCTTCGTTCGGGGCGTGGTGGATTCGGAAGACCTGCCGCTGAACATTTCCCGCGAGATGTTGCAGGAGAACCGGCAGGTGCAGCGCATGAGCAAGGGCCTTGTGGGCAAGATACTCGCCGCGCTCAAGGAGATGAGCGAAAAGGAGCCGGAGAAATACAAAACCTTCTGGCAGGAGTTCGGGCGCACCCTGAAGGAGGGCGTGTTCCAGGACCCGGAAAACAAAGACGCCATCCTTGAACTCATGCGCGTGAACACCACAACGAGCGGTGACGACGCGGTGTCCCTTGCCGCATACGTGGAGCGCATGCCGGCGGGACAGGACGCCATTTATTACATCACCGGCGAATCCCAGGCGCGGCTGTTGGCGTCGCCGCACTTGGAGGCGTTTCGCGACCGCGGCTATGAAGTGCTGCTGTTGAGCGACCCCGTGGACGAGGTGTGGACGCAATATGTGAGCGAGTACAAAGAGAAGCCGCTCAAAGCGATTGGCAAGGGCGAGGTGGACCTGGGCGCGTCTTCGGAAACGGAAAAGGAACAAGCCGAAAAGGAACGGGCGGAGCAATCCAAAGAGTACGCCGCACTGCTGGACGCGTTCAAATCCGCGTTGGACGAATACGTGAAAGAAGTGCGCCTGTCCGGGCGGCTCACCGAATCGCCCGCGTGTCTCGTGCTTGACGAGCACGACGTGTCGCCGCAGCTGGAGAAGATGCTGCGCATGATGGGACAGGACGTGCCCACGACCAAGCGCATCCTCGAACTGAACCCGAAACATCCGTTGATCGAGAAACTCAAGACGCTGCATGAAAAAGACAGCGCCGCAGACATGCTCAAACCCTACGCGGAGCTGCTGTACGGGCAGGCGCTTCTTGCCGAGGGCGGGCAGACGCCCGATCCCGCCGCATTGAGCAAACACCTTGCCGGAGTGATGCTTAAAGCCTTGGAGAACGGATAAAACAGGGGGGTTACGGCCGGCGGGAACACCGCTTGGAACCGGCGCGGTTTTTTTGAATATGTCGCCATGCGCCGTGAAATAGGAGTACCAAAGCAGGCGCCCGGCGCGGCGTCTTCCAAAACATTTTACAGGGACGACACTTCCAAATCGCATTCCGCGCTTCCGGGCGAGATATCCGCCCGCGCTTCGCCGGGGCCCCGGCGCAAAATGCGTCCGCGAATGTTGACAGCGCCCTTTTCGCCCTGGTCTTCTTCTGTTTTGAGCGCAGGGCGGTCAAATGAATCGAAGATAACACAGTCATCAAAAAAAATGCCGCCCTGTTTTTTCGTGATGCTTTCACGTCTCAGGTTTATCAAAATCGGTTCGCGGCGTTCCTGTCGTTTGGCGACAGTTGACGTATTGCTCCATTTACAGTTTACAAAACGCACCACCGCGCTTTTGGCGGATTTGTCGTACACGTATGCGCCGCCGTAACGGGTGTTTTCAACCGTGCAATTGCGAAATTCGATCCAGCCGCCGGGGCCGTCGTCGCCGACAGCGCCCACTGCAATGCCTTGGTCCTTGCCGCTGCGCACGTGGCAATTTTCAAAAAGGATGGACACGGGTTCGGACGTGCTGCGCATGGGTTTAAGATAAACAAGCATGCCTGCGCCGCTGTTGTTTTCCATAATGCAGTTGCGCACGACCACGTTTATCAATTTTTCATTTGCGTTGTTGGGCTCGAGATCAATCCCCGCCTGCGGCGCGGTACCGTCCGTATCCGAAAAGACGCAATTTTCGATCAGCAGATTCTTCGCGCTGATGACGCTGACGCCCTGGCGGTGATGGTCCGCGCATGTTACATTACGGATGATCACGTCCTCGCACCAGGGTTGTTCACCGGTGGTGCCGAGATAGATGCCGTCGCCGCCGCTGCTTTCCAGCGAAAGGCCCTCGATCCGTATGTTGCCGCATCCCCTGAAATTCAGGCACATGCGCCACTCCGCTTTCTCATAAGCGTCGCCCTGATAATCCGGCTTGTTCATGCGCAGCCGCGCGCCGTAGCCGGTCAACACGATGTTCGCGCAGTTCCTTGCGGAGAAGAGGCTGTCATTTTTGCCTTTGAATTCGCCTTTTTTGGCAAGAACCGTTACGCCCGGCTCGAAACAAATCTCCAAATCGCTCCGCAGGGTAATGGGTCGGGTAACCCAAGGCGCGCCCGTATAAGGCACAAGTACCCGTGCCGCTTTTGAATCTATGGCCGCCTGCAAACAGTTGGTGGCGTCTTCCGGATCGAAGCCCCACCATGCGGCGCTGGCTTCACTGCGCGTTCCCGCTTCAATTTCCGTGATTGCCTGCGGATTGCTGCGCAGCATATCCGGATGTTCGGCGTAACCTTGCGCCGCGGCGGTTATGATCAAAGTAATCGTCACGCATATAAATCGTTTTTTCATTGGACGGGCGCTCTTCTTATTTCGGCAAGACTTCCTGCAAACGCACCGGCGCGCCGTTGCGCCGTACGCTTTCGTGGGCGGCTTCCATGAAGGCAAACATTTCCAGCGTTTCCTCGGGTCTTACGGGAGGTTCGCCGGTGCGGAAAAACGTGATGATCTCGGCGACAAGCGGCGCGTAGTTGCCGCCGCCTTCCTGGTCCGCCACCGCTTTGGTTCCGAACACGGTAACGCGGTGCGGTGTGGCGCCGGTGCGCAGGCCGTATAATGTGCCCACACGACCGCCTTCCCATACGCCCGTGACCACGTGGAATTGTTCGGTTACGGCGCATGTGACCGCCTCGCATCCCGTGCCCATGATGGTGTAGAGCGCTTCGGTGGGATGAATGCCATACCAGAAGAGGTCAGGATGGGTGGGTTCGAGATGGCAGGGCCCGTACGAAATTGCGCCGCGCACGTCGCCCACATCCGTCGCCTTTAACTTCTGCAGGCTGTCATAGTAGCGGTACGAAGAGGACGAAAACCACGGCACATTGTGTTCCTTGCCCAGTTCCATAATGGCTATGGCGTCTTCCAATGACCCCGCCAGCGGTTTGTCAATATAAACCCTTTTGCCCGCCTCGAAAACCGGCTTGACCTGCCCGAGATGAGGGCGCCCGTCAACACTCATCAACAGCACCGCGTCCACCATGCCGCAAAGTTCTTCGATGGTGTCCACAATTTGCACGCCAAATTCCTTTTGCATCTGGTCTGTGTAACCGTCCACTCTGGAAGCGCTCGATTCAAGGTCGGGGCTGCCGCCCTTGTACGCGGCGATTACACGACCTCCCGGCACGTGATTCGGATCATCCGTATCATGAAGCACCTTTGTGAACGCAATTACATGGGACGTGTCAAGTCCTATCATGCCCAGTTTCAAGGGCGCCTCTTCTGACGCGGCAAGGGTTCCCCCCAGCAGAACGCCAAACATCACCAGCATATTCTTTTTCATTCTGTGTTTCTCCTTTTCATAACGTTCCCTTTTTCCAAAATTCAAAATCTGTCAATATGCCATATATACGGCGTGCGCTTGGGAAAAATTGCCTTGAGCAACGTTGCGCCGGAAGCGTTCAACGACCGCCGCTTTGCCGCGAGCATCTCTTCGGGATGCCGGGCGCCAGCAATAAGTTGGGCCAGTTCTGTTTGTGAAAAGCTGACCTTGTTGACGCCGTTCGTCGTCGCCACGTCTATCGCGCCGCGATGCGCCCGGATGCGGTACGGTTTCCGCTCCACCACCAGCGTCGCTTCAGCGCGGAAATCCGCCGGGGATATTTCTCTCAGGCGAGACTCCCATTCGGGTATCATGCATTCAAGCGTCTCTTCGATGTTGACCACCGCCATCATGCCATTGCTGTTGCGCGAGACATGCATCTCATGATCGGACTGATATTGCAACAGATACCTGACAAAAGGATGAGACGGCGGAATCGTGAAGCGAATGCAGGACGCGCATTCGCGTTTGGCCGCGGTCATACAGGCGTTTAATACCGCCGGGCACCACCCGTAGTCAAGAATGCCCGCTTCCTCCACTTTGTACTCGGCGCCGTGGGCACTGCCCGTAAAATATCCCACAACCTTTCCGTTCTTGTCCGTAAGTATGCGCGCATTTTTCCAGCGGTCCCAACGGCAGGAGAAATGCGCCGACAGACGGATAATCGAACAGGCCGTTTCACTGTCGTTTCTGGTGTGGATGCGCTGCGCCGCCGCTATGTCTCCCGGCTTCATGGCGCGATGTTTGAAAGTGGGGGCGGGAATGCCGGCCGCCTCCCGCACTTTGATCACACTGGCATATTCCGGCAGGGTGGAAGCGAAGCCCCACCGATGATAAAAGTCCGCGATGCCGAAAAGCATGGAAACATGATACCCATGTGTGCGCAGGTAACGCATGGAATCGGTCATCAGCCGCGCCGCATAGCCTTTTTGACGCGCAGGGCCCGCCGTGGTAACACAGCCGAAACCGCCCATTTTCAAGCGCGCCTCGCCAATACGAATGGTATACGTGAACAAACGCAACGCTGCGGCCAGATCGCCATCGGCGTACAACACGCGGTTGTGCTCGCGCTTGTATTCGGGATATCCCTGATCACACACGTCAAGCCAACGCATCCCACCGTAAAAGCCGGGAAAATGAACACGCGCCATCAGGTCTTTGGCGAATTCCAGTTCTTCGGCGTTCTCAACGCCTTTTATGACAATGTTGGACATGAAACGCTCCGTGGAGAGAATAATCAGAAGCGGACAGGACTGTCCTTGCGCCTTATAATAAAGGATGGAGCGGGAAAATACAAGCCCGTAAAAAGGAAGGAAAACATTTGGCCGCAACAAAACGCGCAAGCGCCCCATCCCCGTTGTTCAGAACGCTTGGAACAATGCCGCCCGGAAATCTCAATAGCCGACGCGACGCGCCGCCTTGAGACGCGCCATGGCCTTGTATAAAGCCAGCTCGGCGCGCTTCATATCGGTCTCCGGTTCCGGCTTGCGCAGCCGCATCTGGGCGCGCTCTTCCGCCTGTTTGGCGCGTTCCTCGTCCACGTCCGTGCCCGCTTCATAGCTGTCCGCAAGCACAAGCACCTTGTCCGGCTCAATTTCCGCGAATCCGCCGCTGGTGGCATAGAATTGCTCTTCGCCCGCCTTGTCCTTGACCAGAATAACGCCGGGAACAAGCGTGGTCAGCAACGGGGTGTGTCCGTAACGAACGGAAAATATGCCGTCTTCGCCCGGACACAACACCTCCTGCGCCTCGAGTTCCAGTTTGAGTTTTTCGGGCGCGCATATTTCCACGCGGATCATTTCGCTCATCGTCAGTCTTCTTTCTGCATGCGTTCCGCTTTTTCAACCACGTCTTCAATGGCGCCGCAGTAAAGGAACGCCGCTTCGGGCAGATGATCATGTTTGCCGTCGAGGATTTCCTTGAAGCTGCGGATGGTGTCTTCCACTTTCACATATTTGCCCGCCATGCCCGTGAACTGCTCGGCGACAAAGAAGGGCTGCGACAGGAAACGCTGGATGCGGCGGGCGCGCCCCACCACGACTTTCTGTTCTTCGGACAACTCGTCCATGCCAAGGATGGCGATAATGTCCTGGAGGTCTTTGTACTGCTGCAGGATTTCCTGCACATTGCGGGCAATGCGGTAATGCTCTTCGCCCAACACGCGCGGATCGAGGATGCGGCTGGTCGAATCGAGCGGGTCCACGGCGGGATAGATGCCGAGCTCGGATATCTGACGCGAAAGCACCGTCGTGGCGTCCAGATGCGAAAAGGTCGCCGCAGGGGCGGGGTCGGTCAGGTCGTCCGCAGGCACATA
>DSBB01000199.1 GCA_011046175.1 Candidatus Hydrogenedentota bacterium
ACCCCACGGCCCCTACACCAACGACATCGAGTTCATGCTCAAGCTCTTCAAGCATTTCGATTCAGAATATTTGCGCTGCAACTTCGACACGGGCAACACCTTCATCGCCGGGCACGACCCGCTGGAATACCTCAAGGCGCTGCGCCCCTACGTGTCCCACTGCCACATCAAAGACGTGAGCGAAGGGCTTGCCGCCGCCGTGCGCGGCGAAGAAACCGGCATCGCATGCAGTGAAGTGCCCATCGGCGGCGGCGTCAACGCCGAAAACATCAAAAACTGCATCGCCTACCTAAAAGAAACCAACTGGGACGGCGTGGTCTCGCTGGAATGCCACGGCGCCGACGACAACATCCGCCAGAGCGTGGAGTTTTTGCGGGCGCTGGTGTGAAGTAATTGTCTCACAGGGAAATGTTAATCATGATTGAAAAAGTAGTCAAAATAAAACAACTGAACGATGACAATTCGGTATTGGATGATTTGGCGTATTGGCTGAGCAAGACGCCGGAAGAGCGGCTCGCGGCGGTTGAATTTTTAAGGAGACAGGCCCATGGAGGTACAGCAAGACTTCAAAGAGTTGCTCGCGTTGTTGAACGCCCACAGGGTTAAGTACATGGTCGTCGGCGGGCATGCGCTCGCGTACTATGGCGTGCCGCGATACACGGGCGATATTGATATTTTCGTGCAACCCGAACGCGATAATGCGGAACGCATGTTGCGCGCGCTTGACGAATTCGGTTTCGGCGATATTGGCTTGAAAACGGTTGATTTTATGAAACCGAATCAGGTGGTTCAACTGGGCTATCCGCCTGTGCGCATAGACATTGTTACGTCCATCTCCGGTGTATCCTGGGATGTGGCCGCTTCTGAAAGCGTTCAGGGGCACTACGGCGACGTCCCCGTGAACTTTATCGGACGGCGGCATTTTGTTCTGAATAAAAAGGCCTCGGGACGGAAGAAGGATATTGCAGACTTGGAAGCGCTTGGCGAAGCGTGACGACAGCCGCCGAAACAAGGATACCATCTTATGATACGCATCAACGGGTTGCTGGTAAATTACGATACGGTTGTTGCGGTGCGCGAGGTTGATCTTACCGTTCGACCGGGAGAGATATTCGGGCTGGTGGGACCGAACGGCGCGGGAAAGACATCTCTGATCAAGGCGGCGACCGGGCTTATCGAAACAATTTAGGGTACGGCGTTCCTCGGCGATGCGGACATGTCCGTTGAGCCTGAGAAAGGTTGGCGGCGCCGTTTGCCGCTATTGTCGGATATACATGGCTCTCCGGTACATCGCCATGCTGAGTTCTACAGATTCATACGCGCCGTGATGATGGTGATCTTGGTCAATGCGGCGCTTGCGGTGTTCTTCCAGTATCTTGCGGCGCGATGCCGCCGGAAGCTTCAACTATAGTCAGGTTGGAAATCAACACCACAATATGGCGTTATGCGGGGATATTGTAAAGTTTGCGTAACTGTCTGGCAAGCATAATAAGTTGAAGCCGTTGTACGCCCGAAAACAGCCGTCATTCCCGCAAAAGCGGGAATCCATAACCATACTCACAACTTATCACCCGCTTTCTGGATTCCCGCTTTTGCGGGAATGACGGGCACCCGCTGTTATTAGGGCATATTGTGCGACCTGCTAGATAGTTACAAAGGAACAAGGCTATGGGAGTCGCGGGTTACTCTGGAAAGGCGAATCGCGCGCGGCGGCGGACATACCGGATGGAGCAGAGCATGGATGGTGAATTTTTTCGCAAGATTGCATGACGGCAACGCCGCCTACGAAAATATTTGCGCTTTGTTGCGGAAGTCAACCATGCCGAATCTGTTTGACAATCATCCGCCGTTCCAAATTGACGGCAATTTTGGCGGCACCGCGGGCATAACGGAAATGCTGTTGCAGAGTCACACGGGCAAGATACATCTTTTGCCTGCATTGCCTGATGCGTGGCCTGAGGGCGAGGTGACAGGCCTGCGCGCGCGAGGCGGGTTTGAAGTGGATATTCGCTGGAAACGGGGAGCGCTGACAGGGGCCGTCATCCGGTCGGATTACGGAATGCCTTGCGCGGTTCAGACGTCACAGCCTGTCGAGATTTGCCAGGGCGACGCAGTATTGGCCGGGAACGATGAAATCTTTGAAACAGCATTTGCCGCGTCCTATCAGGTGCGCCCCTTGTAAAATCGGCGTCATGAGCGGCGGCGGCTTTGCCTCAAGGATTTATGCGGCTTTGTTCTGCTACAATACGCAATGGATTTCAAGGGATTGGAAATAACAAAGATAACACACAGGAGATGCCGCTATGACCTTTTCGCGCCAAATAACTCGTTTTTTTCTTCTTTCAATGGCCGTAACCATAACCGCTGCCGCGCAGACCGGCCAAGTCAACTTGGAAACGTTGCTGGCAGAAACTGTTTCCCTTGAGCGGCTGGCTGTTGCGCCGTCGCCGGGATACTTAACAAGGCAGTTTTCCAGTTACGACCAAAATTCCACTGATCCCGACATTCTCACAAAGGATAATTGGTTTGCCAATCATGACCGCAATCAACACCTGCGCGTGGAAGAAAATCAAGGCCGCGAAGAGTTTGTGCTTATGGACGCCGAAGGTCCTGGTGTTGTGGTGCGGTTCTGGTCGGCCAACCCTAAGGAAGGCGGTGTGGTGCGGTTTTATCTCGATCACAACGAAGAGCCCGCCATTGAAATGCCGTTGTACGTGTTGCTTGGCGGCCAGACAAAACCTTTCATTGCGCCGTTTTCGGGGGAGCGGGGCAGGGGCTGGAACTGTTATATGCCCATTCCGTACGCGGAACATTGCAAGATCACCATCAGCGAGGGCGATATCTATTACCAAATCAATTATCGCACGTATGACGCCGCCGCGAAAGTGACCTCCTTTTCCCTGGCCCAGGCGGATATGTTAATGAAGCAAATCCGTGAAGTCGCGGCGAAACTCGCGGAGCCCTACAAGGCCGTGGCGCCTCACAACGGACAAAACATGCCCTATGAAGCCGCCATTGACGCGGGCGATTCCGAACGCATGGAAATACGGGGTTCCGGGGCAATTTATCGTGTCGTTTGCGGTGTCGAGGCGAATGATATGGAAACGGCGTTGCGACATTGTGTGCTTACTGTTTCGTTTGACGGTGAGGCCGACGCCGTATCAGCGCCGTTGGGCGACTTTTTTGGCGCTGCTCCGGGAAACAATCCCTATCAATCGTTGCCGTCGGGCGTGCTGGAGGACGGCCTGCTGTACAGCCATTGGTACATGCCCTTCAAAGAGGCAGCCGTAATTCTTGTCGAGAACCGCGGCAATGATAACATACGGTTGCGTGGAGAAATCGGATTTGCGCCGCGCGAATGGGGCGCGGATATGATGTATTTCCATGCAAAATGGCGCGCGGAAAAGGATATTCCCACCCGTCCCATGCAGGACTGGAATTATATGGATGTTCGGGGCGAAGGGCGGTTTGCGGGCGTCATGCTGCACGTGGCCAATCCCGTGCCCGACTGGTGGGGCGAGGGCGACGAGAAAATCTATGTGGACGGAGAATCTTTTCCCAGTCACTTCGGCACGGGCACGGAAGACTATTTCGGCTATGCGTGGTGCAATACGTCCTTGTTTACCCACGCCTATCACAATCAGGCGCGCTGCGACGGCCCGGGTAATTTTGGACACACTTGTGTGAGCCGTTTCCATGTTATGGACGATATCCCATTCGGCGAGTCGTTCCGTTTTGATATGGAAGTCTGGCATTGGGCGGAAACGAATATTACGCAGGCCATTACCGCTTACTGGTACGCGGCGGCGAATTCGCGAGATAATTTTCCCGCAATAGCAACCGACCTGCTGGGCGTTCCGGTATTGGAACCGCCCAAGGGTGTTGAAGGCGCGCTTGAAGGCGAGGACATGACCATAATTTCCGCGAGCGGCGGCGCTACTGAAATACAATCAAGCACTGCGTGGACATGGAGCGGCATGAATCAATTGTGGTGGCGCGACGCCGCCCCGGGCGACACGCTTATTCTCGCTTTTCCTGTTGAAAAGGAGGGGCGTTACGAGGTGTTTGCCGTTTTCACCAAGGCAAAGGATTACGGCGTGCATCAAATCAAGATCAATGGAAATGAGGCGGGACAGCCCCGCGATTTTTACAATGAAACGGTTGTTGCGGCGGATGAGGCGTCCCTGGGCGAATTTGATCTTGTGGCAGGCGACAATACCTTCGAGGTGCAGGTTGTCGGCAGCAATCCGGACGCCGTGGCCGCTTACATGTTCGGCTTGGACTATATCAGGCTCGAGGCAAAATAGCGTTTCATTACAGCGAAGGCGTCGTGTCGCCGCCCGAACCAAGATCAAGCGTGGTGATCGAATAGGTGTATTCGCTGTGCAGCGAGCGACGGCGGTCCAATCGGCGGTTCGGTTCCGGCATCATGTGCGGAGGACGCGGCGTGAAATCCGGGAATGGAGGCAGACTGAAGGAAACCTCGTGTATTGAAAACTGTAGCGGCGTGTTCGCTTCGGCCTCAATACGAAGATCGGCGCCTTCTCGCGGAAGAATCTCAAAACGCGCGTTCCAGTCTTTGGCGGCGCCGGGCAGGTCATGCCCCAGAATGGAAACGCCGAAAATCTCCGTGTCAGAAACAACCCGCATCGAGAGGCGCTGGGCGTCCCGCGGCGAGTTCAAACGGCAGTCAAGGACGCGCCGCCCCTCTTCAATGCGATCTCTGAGCACGTCAAGTTCGGCTTTCCCAAAAGGCGGCATGGGCGCGGGCGCTTTGTAGTATTCAAACTGGTCGCTTCCCAAGAATTGCGGCAACGTTTCCCGCCCGACGTCTTGGGGGATATACAACGAAGTCCATTCATCAAGTTGTCTGTCGCCGCTGAGCCACCACGCTTCGCCCGCATCGAAATCAACGCCGTAGGCGAGCGTGTTAAGCAGGGGACTCTTTGGGCTGGGCAGCGTGCCCCTGTATGCAACGCCGAAAAGAATTATGCCTGTTGTGATGAGAGCGACGCCCGTCAGACGCAGTCCTTTGCCGGAGACTTGCCCGAGTTGGGGAAATACAAAGACGCACAGGATGAGCGTAATTGGAACGACAATGAATGACGCCATTACCGTGGGGCCGTACGTGGCGAGGACAATCATGGGAGCGATAAACATTAAAGCGGGCAATGCGAGTAACACGCTCCAGCGCAGAACCCTGTCCGAGGGCGCGGGGCGGCTGTCGAGGAGAAGCAGTACAAGCAGGTAAACAGCTCCTGCGACCAGCGGCCATAACGTAAGATTGGCGCCGCCGGGCAAGCGCCATTGCATCAGCAACAGCCCGAGCGCCCACCAGGCCAGTCCGCCCCCCAGCAGTTCCTGGGGTTGCGCCCGGCGCCGTAATAACGCAATGACGAGACAAAGAACGCCGATCCCAAAAAGATGAAAGGCAAGGGCGTAAACATTGTTTTGGTACAGCGCCGCCTCACGAAAACGCTGATATACCAGGTAACTCACAAGGCCAATGGGCGCCGCCGCAATAATTGACGCGATAAGCACGCTTAAAAAGCCCGATAATACGCCGCGGAAGCCAAGACTGCCGCGTGAAAAACCGAACACCATGACGCCGCCCCAGAGCAGCAGCGCGGCAAGAGCCAGAGGCCAACCCCAGGACAGGGGGTACACCACCATGTGGTTGCCGAGGGTGTTAAAAAAGGTGGCGTCGGGCGCATAACAATCATCAAGGCGCATGTTGCCAAAGTGCCTGGCCAGTCCAAGCACGTAATTGCCGTGATGCTGTAAACTGGCGAGACTTACATTTGTCGGATTGTCCAACATGGTGTGATAACAGTCAAAGTTGTCAATAAACGCAAGATTAAGACCCGCAGTAAGGTTTTTATAGTGGTCGAAATCGCTGTTGAAAGGCATATTGTCGTAAAAACTGTACATGATCGAGTTCGCCCGCGCGCCCACGCCGCTTCGCGCCATTTCGCGAACGACAAAACCGTTGTTCGGCGATGTTTCGAACATCAGCGAGGGACCGGAGGAGCCGCGCGTTTCCAACCCGAGCATTACACCCACATCATTCATCCACGGGTGTCCGGCGAACAGTTTCGCGCCGCCCATATTAAACTCTTCCTGGTCGGAAAAGACGAATATAACGTCATTTTGAAGGGGCGCGCCCGCTTTGATGGCGCGCGCCGCCTCGAGCATCGCGGCTATGCCGGAAAAGTCGTCCGCCGCGCCGGGCCCCCACGCCACTGAATCAAAATGAGCGTCCACGGCGAATGCTTTGGAAGGATTCACGCCACGGATGCGCCCGAGCACTGCCCGGCGGCGCGACACCTGACGATCGCTCGTCTTATCGTACACCGTCTCTATCATGCTCTCAACCCCAAGCCGTTGCAGTTCGTTATAAATATACTGGCAGGCATGGTCGTTGTTTACAGACCCGGCGGGTTGCGGCGCAATACAAACGGCGGCAATGTGCTTGTGCGCCCGTTCCGCCGAAAACATTTCCGGCGGCGCGGACGCGGGCGCGGGACGCGGCGCCAGCGACATCCACCATGCAAACACCACGGCGGCGGCGGCGAGCAACAGGGGAAACACATTGTAATAATAGGCGCCACAGGTTCCTTTTGTCATGATAAGATTCCTTCTTAAGGGAGAGGTGTTCGACATGGAAGCCCCAACGCTTATTTGGACTCGCATGCCCGGCGAATTGTTTCACAAACAGACGGCTTCGTCCCGCGTATTGATTGCCAAGAATGAATCATCCGTTTGGAGATACTGGAACGCCGTCTATTTCAGCGGATGTTTCGTGACTGTCCAGCAATCTGTACTATGTGCCATAATAACAGTGAGTACCCGTCATTCCCGCTTTCGTGGGAATGACAGGTACTTAGGGCATAAATGGTTCCTATGCGTTATGCGTTCTAGACAATTAGCATGTTTCTTTGTTACCCGACACGCACTTTTACGACGGCTTTTCGCACCTTCGAGAGGGCTATATGCTGAAGACAGGGGGCGTGCGCGTCCTGCGGGAAAAACACGCAGAATATATTGGGGGTCAGGACGAGTTCCGTGCAGGCGGGTTTAAGGTCGTAAAACTCGATGTCAGGTTCGTATGGCTGTACCACAGTCAGCGTATCGGAAGGCGCCCAAAGGATGGACTCTTCGCCTTCAAGGGTCATTTGGATATCAGCATATTGACGATGCGCTTCAAAACGCTGCCCCTCCCAAGTGCGGGTTTCATAACATTGCACCGTGCAGAAGACCGTTTCACCGTCAATATCTGTGCGACCTTCCGGGGCGTCAGACGCGAGCGTTTCAAGGAATTGAAACGCTTTCTCGAAACGGTCCCGGGGCAACTGATAACTTTTCCACCGTGATAACGCGTCCATAATCATTGTGCTTCTTCTCCTTTGGTTTATGCCGGGTTCATGCCTTTCCAAGGCTTAAGCCGTGCGCCACAAGCGGGTCCTCGACGAGGCCGCCTTTTGCCTTATATTCTTTTATCCAAGATTCGAGCAGAAATTCAAGGTTCTGCGCCAGGGCGCGATCCGCGTCGGCAATATTTTGATGCTCGTGCGGATCGTTGACCAGATCGTACAACTCGCGCATGGGCGTTCCGTAAACGTCGGGTTGGCGGGCAAGAATGAACTTATGGGTCAGGGTGCGAACTGCCCATTTCATCTGCCACGTGCATTCCTGGCATACAATATAGTCGCGTAATTGCGCGTCGGTTGCGCCGGTAAGCCACGGCGCAACCGACGCGCCCTCCATCTGCTCCGGAATTTCAATGCCGAGCAAATCGAGGATGGTCGGCGCCACGTCTGTATGTGACGTCATCTCGGATATATGGCGTGGCGGCAGTTCAGGATGCCGCACAATAAAGGGCACATGCAGGTTGCCTTCGTACAGTCCGTGATGATCAAAGAAGATGCCGTGCCGGTACATCATCTCGCCGTGGTCGGCCAACAGCAGCACCAGCGTGTCCCGGCGGCGACCGAGCTTGTCAAGCGTATCAAGCAACATGCCCACGCCCTCGTCGCAGTAGCGAATGGAAGCGTCGTACAGCGCTTCGATATAGGCCGCGTCCGTGATGGCGCCGCCCAGTTGTTTGAACCACGTCTCGCGCCAGGTGCGGCCCAGCGGATGACGCTCGAAACCGTCCAACGTCGTGTTGTCGGGCGCGTGCGGATCTCCGTCATAAAACATCTTGCGATAAGCCCGCGGCGGCAGGTAGGGCGTGTGCGGATCCCAATAATGTATGAACAGACAGAACTTTTCGCGGTGATGCTGTTCAAGCCACGGAATGGCGCGTTTGTTGATCCGCCGGTTGTCCGCGTTCAGGCTGAGCGTCTTGCGCTGCGTGGGGTCTATGTAAAACTCATACCCCCGGTGAAAGTCCAACTGCCATTGGCTCAGATTGTCCACGGCGCAGGTGGTGTATCCGTTCTTATGCAAAATGGACGGAAGCCACGGTGACGACCTGGGGATGAGGTTGCGTCCGTTATGCGCCACAATGCCGTGGGTGATGCTGTGCTGGCCGGTGTTCAGCGTGGTGAAGGCCGGATGCGTTGGAATGGCCGGCGATATGTGCGTGTCGCAGATAATGGCGTCCGCCGAGAAATCGTCAATGTAGGGCGACGTGTTGCGGCGGTAGCCGTAACAACCAAGATGATCGGCGCGCAACGTATCTATAACGATCATCAACAGATTCATGGGAACTACTTCAGCGCCTCCGGCAACGGCATGATGTCGGCCAACTCGTCCCATGCCCGCTCATGTTGCTCATCTGTGGCGGGGTGTTTGTCCAAAATATCGTTCAGAAAAGGGTCGTCAGGAGCGAAAAGCGCATAGGTAAGGGTTGATTTCGGGTGTGGCGCCAGCGGCGATGGTTTGGTGTAAAACGCCAGAACAGCCGCATCTTTCTCGTGCCACAGGAACACCGCCACGGGATGTTCCTCCGGCGTGTGCGGGTGAACAAGAATGGTCTCATGCATATAGGCGTGGCCGTGGCGTTGGATTGCTGCGGAGAAAAAACGGCGGCGACGCGTGCGAACCTTGTCATCTGTCCCCGTCCAGACTGATACCAATTCATATAAACAGCCGTTTTTGAACCCGATATTGGCGAAGGCGTTCAATCCGAGGAAAGGGTCGGAATCATGGGTTATTAACAATGCCGACGGTTGCTCTGGGTTAACCGGCATGCTGCGCTTATCTTCATCGCTGTATACCGCTTCGGGGTGGGCGGAAACAAAATCGCTGAAAGTCGCTCCAACATTCGCCTTTCGCAACATGGCGTCAAAACCGCCGGGGACATCGTTTGCCGCCGCGCCAGCGGACGCGACAGAGCACAGAAAGGCATAAAAGATACAACGGATAATCGTTTTCACGTGATACTCC
>DSBB01000326.1 GCA_011046175.1 Candidatus Hydrogenedentota bacterium
ACACACGCCGATATCAACGCTTACTATGTCACCGGCGCGCAGTTTCCGTTTGCCGGGAATTCCATGCACCACCTCTTCTTCCAAGGAAATACACGTTGCCGCCGGAAATCCACGGTATCCCTTGAACGCGGGATACCCGCCGGACTCGCGAATTATCTTTTCTACTTCTTTATCAATATCACGGGTACTGACACCCGGCTGTATCATTTTATATGCGCACTGGTGTGCCTTGGCCACGATTGCATTGGCCTGCCGCAACAGATCAATTTCTCTTTCGGAACGTATGGCAATCATTTCATACATCCGCCAAGGGGCTTGCGACCCCTCCCACACCGTCTGTCTCGAAAGAGCTTTAATAAAGTGGGGTAGTATATCATGCTTTTACAAGCCATTGCACATTATCCGCTGTGAGGGTTGACTAGAAACGTCGCGACCGGATACGTCCGCCACGAGAACTGCCAAAGCCCTCATAATGGCACATAACCAGATGCTGCTCGATTTGTTTTATTGTATCGAGGGCAACACCCACCAGAATCAGCAAACTTGTGCCGCCGAAGAAATGCGCAATGTGCGGATCGGGCACACGCAAGACTTGAATAATAATCACTGGTATCAGGGCGATGCCCGCAAGAAATACGGAACCTGACCACGTAATCAACGTCATGACGCGCCCCAAGTAGTCGGCGGTAGCCTTGCCCGGTCTGACGCCGACAATAACGCCGCCGTATTTTTTCATGTTGTCAGCCATTTCGGCGGGCCGAAATGTGCTTGCGGTATAAAAAAAGGAAAAGAAGATGATCAGAATGGCGTATATGGCGTTGTATATGAATCCCATCGGATTCATTGCCATGTTAATGCCTGTTTCCAGCCAGTTCCAGCCTTCCGGAATTCGTATGTTTCGCAGGAGGGCTTCCGGCAGCATCAGAATGGAACTGGCAAAGATAATGGGGATAACGCCGGCCTGATTGACACGCAACGGCAGGTAGGTGCGTTGTCCGCCGGAGACGCGCTTGCCTTTGACCTGCCGCGGGTATTGCACCGGAATACGGCGTTGCCCTGTGGTAATCACAATGGCGCCCGCGATGACGAACACCATCATAAAAGCAAGCACGAGCGCCATGGCCATGCTGATCCGGCCGTTTCTCATCAAGGACAACAAATTGGTTATCGCCGTTGGCATGCCCGCCACAATCCCCACAAAAATAATTAACGAAATGCCGTTGCCAATGCCATGTTCCGTAATCTGTTCGCCAAGCCACATAATAAAGGCCGTGCCCGCGGTCATGGTAATCATCGTAAGGGCAATGAAGAAAATGCCCGGATTGGGAACAATTTCGCGTCCCAGCCCCTGCAGGAATATGGCCATGCCGACGGATTGAACAATACACAATCCGATTGTGCCGTACCGCGTGTAGTCATTGATTTTTTTCTGCCCCTCCTGCCCCTGCTTTTGCAGGTTTTCGAGGGCTGGTATGACGTTGACAAGCAGCGACAGAATAATCGAAGCGGTAATATACGGCATAATGCCCAGGGCGAACACGGTGGCGCGGGTAAACGCGCCGCCGGTGAACATGTCGTAAAACCCGAGCAATCCCGTGCCGCGTCCAAGAGTTGCCGCGAGAGCGCTGCCGTCAACACCGGGAACCGGCACATGCGATCCCAGCCGATAGATTGTCAGCATGAGCAGCGTAAAAATAATGCGGCTCTTAAGCTCGGGAATCTTAAAAGCGTTCTTAAAGGCCTCAATAGGTTCAGCCACAATATCACTCCTTGCCAGCGATGCTTTCCAGTTTATTCATCCGCTTCCGGCGCGTTGTCTTCCGGTTCCACCGTTTTTTCCGCGACGGGCGCTTCCGGAGCGTCCGCGGCGGCGGGTTGAACTGCGGCGTTTTCTCCTTCTATTTTCAGTAGAGTCAGGGAACCGCCCGCCTTTTCTATTTTCTCGCGCGCAGATGCGCTGGCAGCCTGCACCTGCACTTTGAAGCGTTTTGTAACCTCGCCGCGTCCAAGCAGTTTGACACCGCCACGCTTTATCTTGACAGCGCCGACGCTGCGCAGTTTGTCCACCGTAATCTCGTCCCCATCGGCAAATCGTTCTTCGAGAACATCAAGATTGACCTCGGCAAGCGGATGCCGTTGTTCGTGATAAAAACCGCGCTTGGGCAAACGGCGGTGTATGGGCATCTGACCGCCCTCGAATCCCGCCTTGCTCGAGTAACCTGAACGGGATTTTTGCCCCTTATGGCCGCGCCCCGCAGTCTTACCATTGCCGCTGCCCTGGCCGCGTCCAACCCGTTTTCTGTCCTTTCGCGCGCCCGGAGCGCTTTTCAGAGTATGGAGTTCGATAGTCATCATTTATCCTTTCATCCACCGCCGCGCCTGCGCGGCGGCGATGCAATCATATCGCCTAACATTCATTTCAGACCACTTCAGACACGTCAAGACCGCGGTCTGCGGCAATTTCTTCCGCTTTCTTCAGTTGTTTCAACCCTTCAATGGTTGCCCAAACGATATTTGTTGCGCAATCCGAACCAAGGGATTTGGTCAGAATATTCTCGTATCCCGCCGCTTCCACGACGGCGCGCACGGGACCGCCGGCCACGATGCCGGTGCCTCGCGATGCCGGTTTAAGCAGTACCCTCGCCGCGCCGAGTTTTCCCAGCACCTCATGAGGGACGGTGGTATTGACGATGGGCGTTTCGATCATTTCCTTTCGGGCCTTCTCAATGCCTTTGCGTATGGCTTCAGGCACTTCCGCCGCCTTGCCCAAGGCGGCGCCGACGCGCCCCTCGCCGTCGCCAACAACCACCAACGCGCTGAAATTGAAACGCCTTCCCCCCTTGACCACTTTCGCCACGCGGTAGATTTTGACAACATGCTCGATAAAACCTTCCCGCTCCTGCATGTCTGATTCAGCATTTCGATCCCGTTTGCGGCCGGTCTTTTCGCCTCGTGTATCTTGTGTAGCCGTGCTCAAGTGTTATTCTCCTAAAACTGCAGTCCGGTTTCTCGCGCCGCATCCGCCAGCGCCTTAATTCTGCCATGATAAAGTCGTCCGCCGCGGTCAAAACACACGCATGCGATGGACAACTCCCTAGCCTTTTCACCGATGGCTTTTCCCACCATCCTGGCCGCTTCAATATTTCCGCCATACCCCGGCAACGTCCTTGACGACGCCGCCGCCAGGGTGTGTCCGGTTGTGTCATCTATCAGCTGCGCATAAATATGCTTTCCGCTGCGAGTCACGCGCAGTCTCGGCTTCTCGGGCGCGCCCGACACCTTTTTGCGTATTCGCGTAATACGCTTGCGTATCATTGTCTTTTTTCCGTTGGTCTTTACCATATAACATGCCTTTCCACATGACGCGTCATCGCGTTATGCGCCGGATTTACTTTCCTTTCGAAGCACATATTCGCCTTCGTACCGAATTCCTTTGCCCTTGTAGGGTTCGACGGGCCGCATTTTTCGGATTTCAGCGGCCATCTGCCCCACTTGTTGCTTGTCTATGCCCGTTACATGGATGGTTTGCGTGCCTTCCACTTCCACCGTAATCCCGTCGCGGGGCACAATAACCACGGGATGGCTGTAGCCCACCTGCAAATTGAGGTTTTTCCCCTGTATCGAGGCGCGGTATCCGGTGCCTTCTATCAACAGCGTCTTTTTATAGCCCTCGCTTACGCCGACCACCATGTTGTTGATGAGCGCGCGCGTCAAACCGTGTAACGCGCGGTGTTCAATTTTATCGCTTGGCCGCGTTACGACAATGACGTCGCCTTCAACGGCGATATTGATTTCTGGCGAGAGAGACGCGGCCAAGGTTCCTTTCGGCCCTGTAACCTTCAAATGGCTGCCGCTCAGCTCGCATTTGACGCCGGCGGGAATCACAACCGGCAATTTGCCTATCCGTGACACTTTATTTCTCCTGGGAAACAGTTTTTATAAATGCCGTACCTTGCGGCATTACCATACTTCACACAAAACTTCACCACCGAGTTTTTCCTGACGCGCGCGTTTTCCCGTCATGACGCCTTTCGACGTGCTGATAATGGACACGCCCAAGCCGCTTCGCACCTGCTTCATTTCCTTACTACCGACATAAACACGCAGGCTTGGCTTGCTTACGCGCTTTAGCCCTTGCATCACCGGCTTTCTGTCAGGCAAATACTTCAAAGTAACGCGTATGATGCCGGGGGCAGGCGCCGCGGCCACTTGGTAATCTTCAATATATCCCTGCTCTTTAAGCACCTTGCATATCGCCGCCTTCACTGTCGAATTGGGCACGTCCACCGACGCTTTTCCGGCCTGCAAACCGTTGCGAATACGCGTCAGCATATCAGCGATGGGATCACTCATTGACATAACGTCTTGTTTCCTTGTTTCTCACTATTTCGTCTACCAACTGGATTTTGTAACACCGGGAATCTTGCCTTCGTGGGCAAGGTCGCGCAATGCAATGCGCGACAAACCGAACTTCCGCAAATATCCCCGCGGCCTTCCAGACAGATGACATCTGTTTCGATGCCGCACAGGGCTTGAATTACGGGGCAGTTTCGCCAGTGCGCGACTTGCGGCAAGCCTTTCTTCCATGGGCAGTTCCACATCCTTGACAACTGCCTTCAACGCCTCGCGTTTTGCGTGGTATTTTGCCGCCAACCGCTGTTGGCGTTTCATTTTTTCGATCTTACTTGTCTTGGCCAAATCATCGTACCTTATTTTTGCGCCGCTTCGCGCCGGACTTCGGCGCCTTAATTGGCAAAGGGCATTCCAAGTTCTTTCAACAATGCTTTGCTTTCCTCCACGGAATTTGCGTTCTTAATGACAAATGTAATATTCATGCCGCGCACCCGTGTTACTTTATCCAAATCCACCTCGGGAAAGATGGTCTGTTCACGAATACCCAGGGTATAATTTCCAAACTTATCAAAGCTTTTCGGCGACAAGCCGCGAAAGTCCCTGATACGCGGAATAGCAACGTTAAACAGGCGGTCTACAAATTCCCACATATAATTGCCGCGCAACGTGACCATGCATCCGATGTTCACGCCGGCGCGAAGTTTGAAATTGGAGATGGACTTGCGCGCTTTTCGTATGACCGGTTTCTGGCCGGTGATCAAAGCGAGCTCCGCCACGGCGGCATCCATCACTTTTGCGTCGGCAGTTGCGTCGCCTACGCCCATATTCACAACGATTTTCTCGAGTCGCGGCACTTGCATAACGTTTTCGTAGTTAAACTCGTCGCGCAATGCTTTAACGACCCTGTCTTGATAAATCTCTTTTAATCTTGCGGCCACGTTATTTTCTCCCGGCGCAACCGCCACGACCCGCGTGGCGCGCCAAACTCAATTTCGTCTGACAGGACATAACAGACATCAGTCCACCGTTTCACCAGTAATTTTCCATACCCGAACGCGACTTCCATCGCTCAACCGTTTCATGAGAATCTTGGATGGTTTTTTCTCCGATTCACACCACGGCATGACATTCGATATGTGTATGGGCGCTTCTCGGGAAACAATGCCGCCCGATTGGGTCTGGCGCCCCGGTTTGGTATGATGTTTGTGGATGTTCACTCCTTCAACAAGCAACCTTTTCTTTTTCGGGAACACCTCCAGTACGCGCCCAACGCGCCCCTTATAGCGTCCTCTTGTTACCACCACAATATCTTTTTTTCTGATATACATGAGATCGAATTTCCTATAATACTTCCGGCGCCAACGACATAATGCGCAGGAAACCGCCTTCACGCAATTCACGGGGCACAGGCCCGAAAATACGCGTTCCCCGCGGCTCCTTTTGCGCATTGATAATGACAGCGGCGTTGGAATCAAATCGTATGACCGTGCCGTCGGGTCGCGGCGTGTCATGTTTTACGCGCACGATAACGGCCTTGACCACATCGCCTTTTTTGATGGCGGCGTTCGGCAACGCCTCGCGAACGCTTGCGGTGACGATATCGCCCAGTCCCGCATAGCGTCGCTTCGAGCCGCCCATAACCTGGATGACGCGCAGTTGCCGCGCTCCCGAGTTGTCGGCTACATTCAGTTTTGAATATATCTGAATCATGTATGGGCTTTCTTCAGCGCTATTCCGCGCGTTTGATTACTTCCACCAGCCGCCACCGTTTTGTTTTGCTGAGCGGCCTCGTTTCCCGTATTCTTACCAAGTCGCCGACCTGACACGTTTCAGCCTCGTCGTGGGCTTTGAACTTTTTGGTCTGGCGCAACGCTTTCTTATACAGCCTGTGTTCTTTGAAACGACGCGACGCAACAGTAATGGTTTTGTCCATCGCCGTACTAATAACAATGCCGACGCGTTCCTTTCGGTGGCCGCGCAACACTTCCGGTTCCTGCTTAACGTCCGTGGTCATTATTCACTGGTTCCTTTCGCCGCGAAAATCTCGCGCTCTCTGAGAATGGTCTTGATCCGCGCAATATCCCTGCGCGCTTCACGGGCGCGTCTGCAGTTATCCACCACGCCGGTGGCCAATTGCAGCCTGAAATTCATGATATCATCCCGTTTGTCGGCCAACATCTTCAGCAGCGCGTCGCTGTTCATATCTCGTATCTCTTTTGCTCTCAACGGTCAATTACTCCATGTTGCGGCTCTTCAGTCAACTTACACGCGACACAAATTTCGTTTTTATCGGCAACTTAAATCCTGCGAGGCGAATCGCTTCACGTGCGAGCGGCTCGGCAACGCCTTCAATCTCGAACATAACCCTGCCGGGTTTTATTACGGCAACCCACGCTTCAGGCGCCCCTTTTCCTTTGCCCATGCGCACTTCCGCAGGCTTCTTGGTTATGGGCTTATCCGGAAAGACCCTGATATAGACCTTGCCGCCGCGTTTCAGATGACGCGTGATGGCGACACGCGCCGCTTCAATCTGACGGGCGGTGATCCAGCCGTCCTGCATGGCCTTAATGCCGTATTCACC
Source organism: Candidatus Hydrogenedentota bacterium (assembly GCA_011046175.1). GTDB lineage: Bacteria > Hydrogenedentota > Hydrogenedentia > Hydrogenedentales > CAITNO01 > SLFT01. The sequence continues at coordinate 6,935 of DSBB01000326.1, forward strand.
AAAATCCAGGGAATACCCGCCTTTCGCGGCGCCGCTGCGGCGCCCCCGTTGCTGTTTGCGGTATTTCACGCGTTTTGGCATTAACATATCGTATACTCTCCGATTTATACGCTATAGAGCGTTTGTATTCAGGCTTCTACGTCAACGTTCGTCATCTGTCCGGCGTCACCGTTTCCATCTGCGCGACGCCCACGACCGCCACGACCGCCACGGCCGCCGCCGCGTCCGCCACGACCGCCGCCGCCACCGCCGCGCCCGCCGCCCGGCTTATCATCAGACCGCGCGGCGCGGGCGTCAGTTCTGCGCGCTCCGGCGGCGCCACCCATGCTTTCGACACGTTCACCGGGCATCACATCACCCAGATAAATCCACACCTTGACGCCAATCGCGCCATAGGTAGTCCTGCTGACGGCGGTGCCGTAATCCACATTTGCGCGCAACGTATGCAACGGCACACTGCCTTCACGCGACTGCTCGGCGCGGGCTATTTCAGCGCCGTTCAGACGTCCCGCCACGCGGATACGAATTCCTTTTGCGCCCAGTCGCATGGTGTTTTGCATGGCTTTCTTCATGGCGCGACGGAATGAAATACGCCGTTCCAGCTGCTGCGCCAGCCTTTCGGCCACCAGTTGCGCGCACAAATCCGCGGCGGCGATTTCGGCAATATTCACCGCCACTTCGTGTCCGGTGAGCGCCTCCAGTTCCTGCCGCAATTTTTCCACGCGATCGCCCTTCTGGCCGATTGCATACGCCGGCTGCGGCGTAAAAATATGCACTTTTGTCTTGCGCCCTGCGCGCTCGATGTCTACCTTGGCGACTTCGGCTTTTGGATTGTCAGGATCATTTTCCAATCGCTGTTTAACATACTTGCGAATCTGCAAATCCTTTTGCAGCAATTCTGCATAGTCCTTGTCCGCATACCAAATGGACGACCAGTTTTGGATGACGCCCAGTCGGAAGCCGAAGGGATGTATCTTCTGACCCATGCAATTCTCCTCTATTCGGTAATGGTCAGCGTTACATGGCTGCTGCGGTGACGAACACGTCCGGCGCGCCCTCTCGGCATCGGCTGATACCGGTAAAAAGTACGCCCTTCATCCACCATGATCGTTTTGACAATAAATTCATCTGTGTCCACGCGCCGGCGCACCTCTCTTGCGCGCCATTCAGCGTTTGCCACCGCAGAATCCAACAGCTTGCGCATTGGCTCCGCGGAGCGTTTTAACGTAAACTGTAAAATATCCCGCGCCTCAAGAACGCTCTTGCCGCGGATCATGTCCGCCACAAGCCGCGCTTTCCGCGCCGAGATACGCATGTTGCTCAATTTCGCCCGGGCTTCCAGCATTGCCTGGTCTCCTGTTATTTACTTCCCGCGTGGCCGCGGTAAATGCGTGTTGGGGCGAACTCGCCCAGTTTATGGCCGACCATGTTTTCAGTGACGAAGACAGGGATAAAGCTCTTGCCGTTATGAACGGCAAGCGTTAATCCGACCATATCCGGAATAATTGTGGAGCGACGCGACCACGTCTTAATAACGCGTCTATCTCGCTCGCGCTGTTGCTTCAGCACTTTCTGCAACAGGTGGTCGTCAATGAAATAACCTTTTTTCAGCGAACGGGGCACCTGTTTTCTCCTTTACCTGTTATGCCCGTATACGGCTTTCTACCACGGAACCGGAACTCATGCGCCGGTCTCGAAACATTGGCGCCGGCGTTTATGCGTTGCGCCGCCTGATAATAAACTTATTCGATACTTTTTTCTTCTTACGCGTCTTATAGCCTTTTGTCGGCACGCCCCAAGGGGTCACGGGGTGACCGCCCCCCGATGAACGGCCTTCACCCCCGCCATGAGGATGGTCCACGGGATTCATGACGACACCGCGCACCTTGGGGCGCCTGCCCAGCCAACGCGAACGGCCGGCTTTGCCCAGCGTAATGTTGCTGTGCTCTTCATTGCCAACCACGCCGAAAGTGGCCTTGCATTCGCTGAGAATGCGGCGCATTTCACCGGACGGCAGACGCAATACGACAAACTTGCCTTCCTTGGCCAGCAGCTGGCATTTGTTTCCCGCCGCGCGGGCGATTTGGCCGCCTTTGCCCGGGGTGAGTTCAACATTGTAAACCACGCTGCCCAAGGGCATGCTGCCCAGCGGCATGGTGTTCCCCGTCTCAAATTCCGCATGAGCGCCGCTCATTATCGTTTGTCCTACTTTCAACGAAGCAGGCGCCACGATGTACCGTTTTTCGCCGTCCGCGTAAACAACGAGCGCTATATTTGCGGTGCGGTTGGGATCATACTCTAT
>DSBB01000378.1 GCA_011046175.1 Candidatus Hydrogenedentota bacterium
CGGGGCATCAAGAACGACGCCTATCTCTGCTTCCAGACCAATCATTTCCGGATGCCTGCGTATGTGCTCCAGCCTTTCAGGAGTTAGACAAACGTTATTTCCGAAGCTTCCGTAAAGAAGTTCATTGTGGTCTGAGCCAATAATATCTGTAGTGATTATCAATCGCAACTGCCTGACAGGCTGTACTATGTACCATAATAACAGTGAGTACTCGTCATTCCCGCGAAAGCGGGAATCCCAAAAAGTGGCTGATACGCTGTGAATATGGCGCTGGATTCCCGCTTTCGCGGGAATAACGGTTGCTTTTGGCGTAAAATGGTTCCGATGCGTTATGTGTGCTAGACAGTTACTGTCAATCATTATATCACGGTATAAATCCGTGCGCCAATGAAGGCGACAAACGAAGATTTTGTTCCTGTTCCACAATAAACTTCCTTATGGCCGCACCAGAAAACACAAGAGACAACGATGGCTGATGCAACAGGCCGTTTCGTGAGTTACTCATACATGGCTGGTGTATCGGGTTCGATTTCATGGTCGAGGCAGCCAAAGCCTTTACTTATTTATGTGTTCAAAAATGAGGAGTGAGCGCAACGGCCCATGCAACACCAGTACGCGGTCGTTTCCGTCCACCGCAATGTCGCGCACCGGGGTCATGTCGTCCGGAAAGTCCGCGGTTTTCCAACCCGCGTTCAGCAGTTCCGGCGCGGCGACCACGCCTTCGAAAGAGCGGTCGGCGGCAAAGACCTTGACCCGGTTGATGCCCTTCTCCGCCGCAACCAACGCGCCGTCGCTCTTGAACGCGATGTGAACGGGATTGCAGCATCCGGGAAACTTATCTATGTCAAAGCCCGGCTGATGCCACGCGCCCAACAACGCGCCGTCCTCCCGGTATTTTTCCAAGCCGAGTTTGCCGGGGTTTGTGGCCCACAACGCGCCGGTGGTGTCCAACGCCACCTCGAAATAGTGGCTGGGAACCACAAAACCATGCAGTCCCTGTTCCGGGTCGCGCTCGCCAATCACCGTGTGTCTTGTGCCGGAATGGTCATACACATAAACGCGCGCGTTGCCCGAGTCGGCGACAAAGACATGATTCTCGTCCGCGACAATGGAAGTCAGCCAGGCGCGTTCATTCAACATGTCCCATGCCGCCAATACGTCCCCTTCGGGGGAACAGGCCGCTACATGGTCGCGCATGCCGAGATATATCACGCCGTCAGGCGCGACAGCGGCGCAATACGGCCTGCCTTCGATTTCTCGCCGCGCCAGTTCCCCGCCCGCCTCATCCAAAACGAGCAGCGCGCCTTCGCCCGCAATCAGGATATGCCCGTTGTTGTCAACGGCAAGCGCGGCGGGATTCTCGAGTTCCAGCGCAACGCGCAATGTTTCGCGATACCGAATGTCCTCTGCGTCCACCGCTTCGTATTCCGACACGTCGTACACCAGCGCGTCGCCGGGGCGTTCCGGGGAATCCGTCACGAACAGCGCGAGCGCCACCGACACCACCGCGATGGCGAGCGCCGCCCACACCCAGTCTGGAACCATTTTTTCTCTTGTATCCGGCATGTTTTTATGCTTCCATAGAGTCCAGTGCGCTTCGTCGTCATTCTACACGAGCGCATGCGTAAAATTCAGCGTCATGGCCGGACTCCCACCGCCACGCACGCCAGTTGCGTCAGATCGCGCACGAGCAGACGGTCGCCCGCCAGCGCAAGTGGCGCCCAGGATTCATGACCGTGCAGCACCTGCGCCTTGTCCAACAGTTCAAACCGTTCCGCCGAAGCGCGTATCAGATACAACATGCCCTCGTCGTCGAGCACATAAAACTTGCCGTCCGCCAACAGCCACGGCCCCAGCCCGAACCGGTTCTCCTGCCCGCTGGACCACCCCAGCGAACCGTCGGGACGGAAGCACGTGAACTGGGCGCGCAAGCCGCCCGCGTCCTTGGGCATGATCGAGTAAATCAGGCCATTGTGAACGATGGGCGTATGCTGTTCCGCGGCAATGCCCTCCTTCGGCCCGTGGCGGGACAATTCGCGCGCTTCAAACCCGTCCGGCGTCGCCGCGACCTCAATGAACATGCCCCCTGCGCCGTAGCCCGCCAATACCAAAATGCGATCATCGGCGACGGCGACGGGCGACGGCGCGACGATCTTTGCGTCCCAAGGAACCCGCCACAGCAGCGCGCCCATGTCGTTGTCCGCAGCGGACACGCCCGCGACGCCGCCCGTTGCGGCATACACATACATGCGTTTTCCGGCAAGGGTCATGGGCATAATCGAGGAATGAGACATCTGCCAGCCGTCCGGGTTGGGCGTTTTCCATGCCGTTTCGCCCGTGGCGAGTTTCACCGCCAACAGCAGTGCGTCGGGGCCTCCCGGCGCGAGGATGGCCAGGTCGCCGTCTATCAGCGGGCATTGCCCCGTATACCACAACGGTTCCTGCGTTCCGTATGCGTCCTGCAAGTCAATCCCCCAATGAAACGCGCCCGTGGCGGCGTCGAGGCACAGGGTATGACAACGCGGCCCGATGGACACCACATAACCGTCGCCGATGGCGGGCACGGTACGCGACATGCCGTGGTTGCGCCGCACTTCAACCTTGTAGGAATGACGCCAAATTTCGCGTCCGTCATCAAGGGAAAAACAACGGAGCGCGTCGGCGCGGTTTCCCTCGTCATAGTCAAGCAGATATACGCGCCCCTCATGCACCGCCGGCCCGGCATAGCCTTCGCCCACGTCAATGCGCCATAAAACGGGCGGCCCGTCCGGACGCCAGGCGTCGGCGAGCGGCGGCGCATCCCGCGCAATGTTGTCAAACATTGCGCCCCGGAACCGCGGCCATGCGCCGGGCAACGATGACGGCGCGCCGTCATACGGCTGAAACCATCCGGCAAGATCAACAGGCGTTTCCGTTACTTGCCGCGCCGCAGGACGCCCGTCCCGACCGGGAACGCGCGCTTCCAATGCTGAAAGCGCGTCATGGCCAAGCCAGATGAAAAAGGCCGGCAGGGCAATGGCGAGGGAAACAATAAGAGCCGCCGCACCGGCCAATTGTTGGCGTGTCGCTGTTGGAAACAAGTTATTTGCCTTTTCAGTCATTTCGCAGGGAGTTGAAAAGAGACCGACTACAGTGCCGCGTTCCCCGGAAGGAAAAACGGTGAAACGGCAACAAACCTCATGACAAGGTCGGCCGTGTCAAAGTTTAGCATAATGAAGCGGGCATGTTCCCATGTTTTACCGGAACTGCTGTTCGTGTGACACTACTGCCCCTCCCCGGTTTTCCATCGAGAAGCAATGCCGTGCGCTTGTTTGTTACAATACCGTCGGCAGGCGCTTTTTTGATGATTCTATTTGAAGCGGCCAAAATACATGTTATATGATGCGTTTTATGGGGTTTGTCGGCGACAACGATTAGCGCCACGCTTTTGAGCCTTTGGTTGCGGCGGAAACAAAAGATTCATGGGCGTTAATTCGGTCATTTCCACGGTTTACAGGAGTTTTTGTATGCGCTTTGAGACGCTGTCCATCCATGCCGGTCAAGGGCCTGACCCGGCATACGGCGCGGTAATGCCGCCTATTTATCAGGTATCCACTTTCGCTTTTCAGGGGGTTGGAACGCCCGGGGAATTTGATTATTCCCGCAGCGGCAATCCCACGCGAAAATCGCTGGAAACCTGTCTTGCGGCGCTTGAAGGCGGCGCGCGCGGTTTCGCGTTCGGCACGGGCATGGCCGCTGAAGCCACGGTCCTCGCGTTGTTGCAGGCCGGCGATCATCTGGTGGTGCATAACGATTTATACGGGGGCACATACCGCATCGTTACGGAGATAACATCGCGCCAGGGCGTGGCAGTTTCGTTCGCGGATTTGCGCGACGCCGCCGCGCTTCGCGCCGTTATCAGAGAAAACACGCGGCTTATATGGACGGAAACGCCCACAAATCCTCTGATGAACCTGCTTGACTTGGAAGCGATTGCGTCCATCGCGCGCGAGCATAAGATAACGACGCTTTGCGACAACACGTTTCTTACGCCTTATTACCAGAACCCGCTTGCGCTGGGGATTGACATCGTCCTGCACAGCACCACAAAGTATGTCAACGGCCATTCGGATGTGGTGGGCGGGGCGCTCGTGGTCAGGGACGAGGCGCTGGCGGAACGCGTCGGATTTCTGCAGAACACGCTGGGTTCGTGCCAGGCGCCTTTTGACTGTTTCCTGGTGCTGCGCGGCTTGAAAACATTGGCCGTGCGCATGGAGACCCACAACAGGAACGCCCTCGCTGTGGCGGCATTTTTGGAAACGCATTCCGGTGTGAAACGCGTATTGCATCCTGGCCTTGAAAGCCATCCTCAACATGCGCTGGCGCGAAAACAAATGCGCGGGTACGGCGGCACGTTTTCCTTTCGCGTCGCAGGCGGCGCGGCCGGCGCGGCGCGTCTGCTGGGCAAGGTGAAGCTGTTCACGCTGGCGGAATCATTGGGCGGCGTGGAATCGCTGATTGAACATCCGTGGAGCATGACCCATGCATCCATGCCCGAGGAAGCGCGGCGCACCGCCGGCATTACCGAGGACCTGATACGAATCTCTGTCGGTATCGAGCATATAGACGACCTACTGGAAGACTTGGAACAGGCGCTGGATTGACACATGATGCGCAAGGGCGACAAAACGCGGCCAGACACGGGCACGGTCTGGCTGGTGGGCGCGGGGCCGGGCGACCCGGGCCTGTTGACCATCAAGGGACGCGACTGTATTGCGACGGCGGATGTGGTGTTTTATGACGCGCTCGTACACAATGACCTGCTCGCGTATGCCCGGTCGGAGTGTGAGCGGAAATTTGTGGGGAAGAAAGCGGGGGCGCATGCGTTTACGCAGGCGCGGATCAATGCCATGTTGGCGGAGCGCGCGCGCGCGGGAAAAAAGGTGTGCCGGTTGAAAGGCGGCGATCCGTTTGTGTTCGGTCGCGGCGGCGAGGAGGCCTTGTATTTGCGCAGACGGGGCATCCCCGTGATCATCGTGCCAGGCGTCAGCGCGGTCATTGCCGTGCCGGCCTATGCGGGCATCCCCGTTACACACCGGGGCTGCGCCGATTCCCTGCGCGTGGTTACGGGACATGAAATGCTTGCCGCCGACGGGCGCGGTTACTGGAGAGAAGCGAGCAGTGAACGCGGCACGCTGGTGGTGCTTATGGGCTTGAACAACCTTGCGGAAATCACAGCCCGGCTGATCAAACACGGCATGCCCGGTGAAAGACCCGCCGCCCTCATCTCGAACGGGACACTACCCGGACAACATGTTGTTGCAGCGCCGTTGGGCGTCATTGCGCAATGCGCTCGACAGGCGCGCATGGAAACGCCGGCCACGCTGATAATCGGCGAAACAGTGAGGCTCCAAAACGCCCTCGCGTGGTTTCAGGCGTCGGCAAGCGCAACCCCGGCAAAGGCGGCGGAAGAGTATTGCGGCTGACAGGCTCATTGCCGCAGTTGTTTCCGTTAGCACAGACAACAACGCCCCGGAGGTAGGCGTCACGCCGCTATTCTTACCGGAAGGTGGGTTTTTGCAATCAGGCACAACCGGCCCGGTCGGAATAAAAAAGCCGGCGCGCCTTTTATCTCTTGTTTTTCAGCGGGTTGCGTGTTCGCCGGGCGTCGCAACAGCGGTCTGGCACACTTCTTGTTGTGTTCTTGCCCACGCAGAGATTGAATACGGGTAATACATTTGCTGTAAGATTGTAAATGTGGACGGGAAAGCGCGTGTGTGCCACGGTGGCAGGCGGCGCGCAAGAACAAGTGAAGCGGAAATCGCAAAAAGGAGAGTATCTATGCTTTTACTGGAACTGATGTACGAATTATTCAAAGTAATATTCGACTTTTTTGCCAATTGGCTCACGGAATTGATCATGGGCCTTGTCTGACTGTCAGTTTGAATCGAAACCTTCAATTTAACCGCGCTGCAACGACGCAGCGACAAAGGAAAAACTTATGGACTTTTCTGCTTTATTATCCTCGCTTTTGGATACGTTTTTGAACTTCTGGCTGCAGCTGATACTGGACGGCATGTTCAATCTGCTGACAGACCTGTTGTTTGGCGGCCCGCCGGCCGGATTGGTCTAAACCCCGATTGTTTCATGCGCCGGCGCGGCTTATCAAAACAACCGCATCGTCGGTGAACGGCGGCAACGACAATTGAAACGCGCCCCCATCGTATTCGGCGGCCATCAACTCCATGGTTCCGGTGCGGGGATTGAAGAAACGCGCTTCGCCGTCGGAAAATTCGCAGGCGACGCGAAGCGTGGACGTTGCGTATTCGTTGTTCCATGTGTGGGAGCCGCATTCCAGATACAGGGCGACAAAAGCCGGGGAATCCAACAGGTAAACATGAGGGGTGACCGCTTTTTCAACGCGCCCCTCCGCGGCGACCGGCGTCAACGACGGCCAATGCGGCGAAAGAATCTCCCAGAACGCGCGCAATGCGCGCGCATATCCCGGCCAGTGTTCCATGTCGCCATAATCGGCGACCTGAACTTCGGACTTCCAATACGCTCCCACCGACTGCAAGCCGGCAAAAATACTGCGGTAGCACAAGGTGCGATACCGTGTTTGGTGCTCGGGACCGGTCTGGTCGGGACCGGCAAACAGGTAGTCGTCCCATTGGTTGGTTCCGTCGCTCGAGCGAACGCTCACGGCGGGCATGTTAAACGCGGCGATAATGTTCATCCCTCGCTCGCGGCGCTGCAATTCGTTCAGAATAATGATGTCGAAATGCTCTCGTTGCGCGCCAAACTGCTCCGGAGTGTAATGGCGCTCGGAATCAACGCCCACGATGAACGACCAGTCGTTCTCCGCCTCCCAGGCGCGTATCCAACGGGTTACGTCAACCGCCCATTCCAGCGTTCCCATTGCATTGCCCAGTTCGTTAATCACATCAATGATTACATTGCCGCGGCCCTTCAATGCGTCGAGAATATGACGCACCCACCGCTGCTGATGCGCCCGCGCCGCGCTGCCGTCCGGAGCGTCAATATACGCGCGGCCTTGAGAAAACCCCTGCGTCCATTCATTTACATTGTTCCTGGGATTCAAAAAATTGATGTCCCAGCGGCGTTCCCCGTCCTTAAAAAAGACAATCTGCCACAATTGCAGGTGCAGAATAACATCGTTTTCCTCCAGCATTTTCGCCACATCGCCAAGATGCGTGAAGTAGGCGTCGTCAAATGCGTCCACATCCCATTTGCCGTCCCGCTTCAAAAAGGGCGCAAGTCCCGGCGCGCCATACGCCTCTATGGGAACAGAGGCGGGATACGCGCGGACAAGGTTCATGCCGTTGTCGCGCTGCCACTTCACCCAGCGTGCCGCATCCGCCGCGCCGCTGACAATGCGCATTTCGTCGCCCGGACCAAACGCAAGCAAAGGCGCGCCCTTGTAAGAAAGATAGGACTTGCCAACGGATGACGTTTCAACAGCGAGGCCGCCTTTGTCCGCGCGGCAGTCGGGACAAACAAGAAAAAACGGCGCCAGAATACAACAGCATAGTGACGATAACCGTGTGTTCATACACTTCACTCCATTGAGCGCGCAATCACCGCAGAAAGTCAGTCGGCCGGTTGCAGCACATGCACGCCGTAGTTGCGAATGGGCAGCGACAACGCGCCCGCCTCGACCGTCGCCGTCGCGCCGGTTGCCGCGTCCTTGTATGTTTTTCCATTCAGGGAATCCAGACCTGTGAGCGTGTAGCGCAACGGGTCAAGCCATTCGTTCACCACCAGAAAATGCACCTGATCGCCGACCTGCTTGGGCAAGACGCGCACGCCGCGGTCAAGGGAGCCCCAGGTTTCGGCAAGCGCCACCTGCGCTTCCACAGCGGCGTCACGGGCGGACAACACATGCTGCAAGGCGCTGAGTTCTTGAATCAAGGCGCGCAGCTCTTTCCAGAAATCAGTGTCCTCGCCGATGTAGGCCGTGCCCCAGTAAAGGATGCCGCGCGCGCCGTTCACAATGGCGTCATAAGCCATGAAACGCGACTCGTCCGGCGTGGGCTTGCGGCGCTCGGCGCGGTCTTTGGCGTCCGCCGTTTCATTGAGGTCCGCCCAGCCGAAACCTTGCAGCACCATCCATACGGGCTTGCCGGGCGCGGCTGTTTGCATGCGCCGCGTATACGCGCCCACGCATGCCAGTGTCCGGTCGCCGAGGTCCGAGTGTCCCGTTTTGCCCAGCGGCACCGGATAGATGTCGCAACCGACAATATCCGCGCCGCGATTAAAGAAGGCCAGTTGCTTGATGCTGTTGCGCGGCGCGTGATTCATCCACACGGGATGCGCCGGGTCGAGTTGTTTCAAAAAGGCGTATCCGGCAGCCATTCCGTCGCCAAGTTTGGCTGCGCGCTCGGCGGCATTGGAAAGATTCAAGTCAGGATGGGGCGGTTCCTTGCCGAGTTCGCGCCAAATGTCGTCGGCAACGGCCTCGCCGAGTTCCGGCTGCGCCGTCGCATAGGCCGATTCCGCCCGCTCGCGCATGGCCTCGAGTTTTTCGCGCAACGACGCGTCCGTCAATGCGGCAATCAGTTCGTTTTGCTGCCGCGGTTCCGCGCCGCGCCGCCACTGGGTGGCGCGATACCACGCATTCCACAACGCTTCATCCGGCACTTCCCAGACCAGAAGTCCGGGGTGGGCGGACAGCGATTGCGCCAGTTCACGCAACGCGACCATGCCCTGCTCGGCGTTGTCGCTGAAATCTATGGCATAGCCCGTGTTGACCCAGCCATAGAGCCCATGTTCCCACAGGCGGTTCAGCGAATCAACGTCGGCGGATGCGTGAACAAGATTAAATCCCGCCCCCGCCGCTTCACCGAGTTTGGCGTCGTCTTTGGGGTGTTCATACAAACCCAGCACAAAAAGACGCTTGCCGTCCACATTCAACATGCCGTCATCTTCAATGGCAACCGTAGCGCCACAAACGCCCGACGCGGCCATGAACGCCACAAGCAAAAGCGGAAACAATTTCATGTCGTTCTCCTTGTCTTAAAACGGACATCCCGGCAGGCCCCTCTTCTCGCAAACATTATAGTCTCAGTCGGCCATGACGCGCAAAAATTCCCGCTTTTTACTGGGACCGGCTTTTCGGCGCAGTTTTACCTGAAGAACAAA
>DSBB01000534.1 GCA_011046175.1 Candidatus Hydrogenedentota bacterium
GACCTGTTTCGTCCGGGGCATGGCGACTTTACCTTTTACAAAAAATACGGCTGGCGAGACCACCGCGGCGGCGGACGCCAATCGGGGCGCGAAACGGCAACGAGGGTGGCGGCGGGCGCGTTTGCACGCAAATTGCTCGAAAATCTGGGCATTCGCATCGTGGCGCATGCCGTTGAAATCGCCGGCATACAAGCGCGCAAGTGTGATTACGACGTCATTGAAGAGAATCCGGTGCGCTGCGCCGACCCGGATATCGCGCCGATGATGGAGGAGGCCATACTGAATGCGCGCGCGTGCAAGGATTCCGTGGGCGGCGTCATTCAGCTTGAAGTGACGGGTTTGCCGCCGGGTCTTGGCGATCCTGTCTTCGGCAAACTCGATGCGCGGCTGTGCAGCGCCATCATGACCATCGGCGCCGTCAAGGGCGTCGAGGTGGGCGACGGTTTTGCCATTACGCGCCTCACCGGCAGCCAGGCAAATGACTGCATGGCGGACGGCGCGTTCTTGAGCAATCATCATGGCGGCATTCTTGGCGGCATATCAAGCGGCGCGCCTATCATTATGCGTATTGCCGTCAAGCCCACCGCCTCCATCACCACCGTCCAGCAGACATGCACGGTTGCCGGCGAAAATTGCACGGTGGAAGTGCGTGGACGCCATGATCCCTGTATTGTCGTACGAGCTGTGCCGGTGGTCGAAAATATGGCGGCGTTTGTCTTGCTCGATGCGTTTGAAGTTCAGGCAAAACTTAATCCGGCATGGGCGGAGTCCGTGGGATACGGCGTCTGAAAATACCGGCGTGTTGTTCACAGTGTGCTTTGGCGTGCCGGCCTGTTTTGCCCAATATAAATTTTCCGTCCAATCGCCCCTAACTCCTTGGCACGGAACCTTTTCCCCCGCTTATCCCCCGCCGGAAGCGCTTTGTCCACGGTCTATCCACCGGTTATACACATTATATTGTGGTGGCATCAAAAAATTACACTTGACTTTGTGGTTTGCAAACGTTACAATGGTGTTCGTTTTCAGGCGCGGCAGTAAGCGTCTGTGCGGTGTTACGGAAAATACAGCGGATGATCGCGGGAGGATACAACGATTATGGAAGCGGCGGCCTTCGATAAAACGGTGGAGCGTTCACAGGAATCAAACATTTACTTTACACAAATTGAAAAACGGGACGGGCGGGTCGTTCCGTTTGACGCGGCCAAGATAACCGCGGCGCTCCTGAAGGCGGGAAAAGCGACCGGAGAATTCGGCGTGGACACGGCAAGACAGTTGACCATGCGCGTGCTGGGATTGTATCAACAATTATATGACGCCGCCGTTCCCACCGTGGAACAGATTCAGGACGTGGTCGAGGAAGTGCTGTTGATGTCGCCTTTCAAAAAAACGGCAAAGGCGTACATCCTCCATCGCGATCAACATGCGCGCATTCGCGAACTGGTAGACAAGGCGGATGTGGAGCTCATAGACCGCTATCTTGATCGGCTTGACTGGAAGGTGCGCGAAAACAGCAATATGGCCTACTCGCTGCAGGGGCTGAACAACTACATCTCAAGCGAAGTCAGCAAGACATACTGGCTGAATAAGATTTACACGCGCGACATCCGCGAGGCGCATGGCGCGGGCAATCTGCATATTCACGATTTGGGATTGCTGTCCGTTTATTGTGTGGGATGGGACTTGCAGGATGTGCTGCGCTGCGGTTTCTGCGGCGCGCCGGGCAAGGCGGAAAGCGCGCCGGCCAAACATTTCCGCACCGCGCTGGGGCAGGTGGTCAATTTCTTTTACACGTTGCAGGGCGAAGCGGCGGGCGCGCAGGCGTTCAGCAATTTCGACACACTGCTGGCGCCCTTTATCCGGCATGATAAACTCGGTTATAAAGAAGTCAAGCAGGCGTTGCAGGAGTTTGTATTCAACTTGAACGTCGCAACGAGGGTCGGGTTTCAGACTCCCTTTACAAATCTGACGTTGGACTTGCAGCCGCCAAAAAGCCTTGCCCAACAGCCCGTTATCATTGGCGGCGAACTGCAGGCCGCCAACTATGGCGCGTACGCCGATGAAATGCTTATGCTGAACTGCGCCTTTCTCGAAGTGCTGTCCGAGGGCGACGCCAAAGGGCGGGTGTTCAGTTTTCCGATCCCCACATACAATATCACGCCCGATTTTGACTGGGACGCGCCCGGCCTTGAGAAGTTATGGGAGGTGACGGCGCGGTACGGCATCCCCTATTTCGCCAATTTTGTCAACTCGGACATGGACGCCGATGACGCGCGCAGCATGTGTTGCCGGCTGCGTTTGGACCTGCGCAAACTCGACAAACGCGGCGGCGGCCTGTTCGGCGCAAACCCGCTGACCGGTTCCATCGGCGTCGTCACCATCAACATGCCCCGGCTGGGCTATCGCGCCAGCGATGAGCGCGAATTTATGAACCATCTTGACCGGTTGATGGACATCGCCCGCGACAGTCTGGAAACCAAACGGCGCATACTCGAAGCGTTTACCGGAAAGAATCTTTATCCCTACACGCGCTTTTATCTCCGTGATGTATACAAGCGATTCGGTTCGTTCTGGCATAATCATTTCAGCACCATCGGCCTGGTGGGCATGAACGAGGCCTGCCTGAATCTGCTCGGGCGCGATATCGGCACGGAAGAAGGGCGCGATTTCGCGGGGCGCGTGCTTGAACACATGCGCGGGCGGCTCACCGAATACCAGGAAGACACCGGCAACCTCTACAACCTTGAAGCGACGCCGGCGGAGGGCACTACATACCGCCTCGCCCGCCTCGACCGGGAGCGGTGCCCGAACATTATTTTCGCCAATAGTGACGACGTGCGCAACGGCGCGGAGCCGTTTTACAGCAATTCAACGCAGTTGCCCGTAAATTATTCCGATGACGTGTTTCATGTGCTCGAACTGCAGGACGAGTTGCAGTCGCGATATACCGGCGGCACGGTGTTGCATGTGTTTCTGGGCGAATCGGTTGCGGACACGCGCTCCGTCAAAGCCTTTGTCAAGCGGGTGTGCGAAAATTATTCGCTCCCCTATTTCACCCTCTCTCCCAGTTTCTCCGTGTGTCCAAGCCACGGTTATCTGCGCGGCGAGCATCCGAAATGTCCGGTATGCGGCGCGGAAACGGAAATCTACTCGCGGATCGTGGGCTACCTGCGTCCAGTCAACCAATGGAACGAGGGAAAACAAGCGGAATTCTCGATGCGCAGCCGCTACAAAATAGAACCCTGCGCCTGTAAAACGCCGGAATTTGAGACGGTCGAGCATTCCCATGTCAAGTTGCAGGCCGCGTCCGCGGCTTCCCCCGCATATTCAGGAGAGTAAACAACATGCGATTCGGCGGATTTCAACCCTTCACATTGAGCGATTACCCCGGGCACGTTGCCGCCATTGTGTTCACACAAGGCTGCAATTTTAAGTGCCCTTTTTGTCACAATGGCGACTTGCTTTCTTTTGCGCCCTCGGAAAAGGCGCTGTACCCGGAAGAAGAGATTTTGCGGGTGCTGAAACAACGGCAGGGAAAACTGGAGGGATTGGTGATAAGCGGCGGGGAACCCACTGTCCAGCCCGATCTTCCGCGGTTTGCGGCGACTGTCAAGACTCTGGGTTATAAAATCAAACTCGATACCAACGGCAGCAATCCGGATATGTTGTCCCGGCTGATAGCCGACAGGCTCTTGGATTACATTGCCATGGACATCAAAGCGCCCTTGGCGCGGTACAGCCGCCTCAGCGGCGTGTCGGTCTCCACCCGCGACATTGAAAAAAGCATTGCGTTAATTGCGGGGGCAAAACTTCCGCATCACTTCCGAACAACAGCGGTAACCCCCTTGTTGTCGCCCGCGGATATGCAAGCCGTCAGAGAATTGGCGCCGCCCGGCTCCGAGCTCGTGGTTCAACCGTTCCACCCGGAAAACGCCCTTGACCCTTCCCTGCGCGCTGAAGCCGCCAACGGGTGATGGTTATTCGCGTCGGTCTATCACCGCCTGCAAGCCGGGAAATCCGGAGACATGCACCCCGTTCATCCGCACACCCGCTTCCCCCCCGTCTACGGAGGGCTCAATCAACAAGCCCGCTGTAACGTCTGTGTGCTGCGATTCAACACGCAGGTTTTCGACGCGCACCGCCGCAGCGTCTTCAATAACCATTGCGGCGGCGGCGCGGGGCATGACGCCGTCGCTCCGGTAAAAGACGCGCAACTGATGGACGAACACCTCACGGGCGGCGCCGATATACACCCCCGCCCCGGGCGGGTTGATTATCAAATTATTTTCCAAGGTAACCCCCCGCAGTAATCGTTCGGCGGCCAGCTGCCCCCCCAGCGCCAAGGTCTTGATTTGTATGGCCGCGCCCCTTGGATTCTCGCCATACCAGCGCGACCGTCCCGCATCTTTGATGCTGTTGTTGCGTATGACGATGTCGGCGGGAATTACGCCTTCCGGCCATTCCGGATCATTGCCGACAACAATGCCCAAGCCGCCGACGCCGTCAATGATGTTGTTTTCAATGACGCCGCGGGGCGCCTTGAGCATCATGCCGTGGCGGCGGTGATTGCGAAACTCGTTGTTGCGGATGATGTAGTCCGCGCCGCAACGGGACAGATTGTAAACGCTTAACCTGCCCGCCAAGGCGCGAAGGCCGAAAACAGGTTCGGCAAGGGTAATCCGGTATTCCCCTTCCGGGGCGTCGCGCGCCTCCTCCACCTCAACCTCCGCCAACACGCGCCCCTCTTGCGGATCGAACAACTGCAGCGTATCGCCCCTTTCAATTATCCCGTGGCGACTGGCGCGGACCACCGTGTCGGAAATCACGCCGGTAACCGTGTTGGGATAGTAATAAATGTTGATGCTGTCGTCGGCCATGCTTTCAAAGCGGCAATTTTCGATAATCGGCCCGCGTATGTTCTGTTGGCAGTGAACCCCGTCGCTGTTGGTGGTGAGCAGCCTGTCCGTGCCGGGACGGCGCTCGATAATCATGCCATCCACCGTAATCCTGTCAGCGGCGACGCTTCCCACGGCAAGACTCTGTGAAGCGTACACGGTGATGTTGCGAACGCCGCAGTCCCGGCTCCGATAAAAAAAGACGCAGCCGCCACGGCCATGCCGCGCCATGTACACAAACCGATCACCCAGGCGCATGTCGTTCAACCGCTCCCGTTGTTCCTTCACCGGACGCATGCGCCACACCCTGCGCCCGAGTTTGTTCCAGCTGTCCATGAAAATAAAGTCCGCCGCGCCCGCTTTGAGGCAGGGCGCTTCCGGATCAAAAATCATGCCCCACTGGCCGTAGGGTTTGGGCGCCTCGGCAAACCATGACTCGTTCAACAACGGATAGCCGCGCTGCGCCACGAAATCAAACCAGCCCTCAGTGGCGTTCACCAGCATGATCTGGCCCTGCGTGTACGGCAGTGGATCGTGGTCCACGGCCAGGTTCTCGATCCAGACATCGGCGCTGTCCGCGATGAAGAAGCCGCCCTGCCGGGGTTCGGTCAGCACAATCTCTGTTGCGGCGCCCTCGCCGCAAATAATGAGATGGTTCGCCCTTTCAATGGTAATCGCCGCATTGTGAGAGACGCCGCCGCCCATAAGATATCTGCCCCGGTCGAGTTGAATTTGCGCGGGTTCTCCCGCTTCAACAACAGTATTCAAGAGATGCCTGAAGGCCGCCCCCATATCCTCGCCCGTGTCGGGAAGCACATTGAAAGAACGCGCACGGACAACGGCGTAACGTCGAGCCTCATTTTCCTCCGGCGCCGGAGGTTCCGCCCCGGACGGCTGCAATGCCGCGCCGAACAATAGCATCATTATGGCAATTTCATGCATAGTCAACCTCTTCAAACGTGTTATTATAGGCCAATGAATCGCATTGCGCCAATATGAGATTATGTTCCGAAGAAAGCGCAATGACAAACATCCGGCGGCGGGAAAAGCCTGCCGGGCAACAGCGTTGTTTTTTGTAAAAACTGTGCGACCCGCGGCTTGATCGCGGAAACAATGCGCACATGGAACAACCAGAGTATCAAATTATCATGAAAAAACCCAATCTTCTGAAATGCCTTTGCTTTGCTTGCCTGGCGATCATGCTTTCATGTGTCTGCAACAGCGCCGAGCCGCGCATTCTTATTGTGGGAGACAGTTGGGCGCAGACCATAGGAGCGCTCGGGCTGATGGACAAGGCGCTTGCGCAGGCCGGCTTTGACAACATTTGTTCTGTCGGTGAACCGTGCGCGCTGGGCGGCACGCGCGCCGCCCAGTGGGTCACGCCCGAGTACGGGCGAAAAATCAAGGAGACGCTTGACGCGCATCCGACGGTGGATATGATACATCTCGTCATCGGCGGAAACGACGTGCTGCGGCGCATCAAAGAACAGAACGTGTTCGAGGTCTGGACGGAGGAGGAACGCGCCCGTGAATGGGACGCCGTCGCCCGGCACATCAAACGCATTGTACTCTATTGTCTGGCGTGTGAGCAGGTGCGCCATGTGGTGATTGCCGGATATGATTACCTGAACGCCGCCACCGCGCAAGAAGTGTTCGCGCTTCTCGGGCAAAACTTCCAATTCGGCGGAATGACCCAGGCGCAGGTAAACCAATGCTTCATCGAACACGAAAGACGCAAACGCGACCTGGCGCTTGAAATCGAAGGCTGCGCTTACATCCATAATCTTGGCCTGATGCAGCATCACTTCGGCGCCCTCCCCGGCGCGCCCAAGCCTGGCGGTCCGCCGGATTATGCGCCCTTTCCCGGCGGGGCGCCTGCAATGCCCATGCCCGACGCGGCCTTCACCCCCGTAAACATTGCGGGAAAAGAGTATCCCGGCGACGGCATACACCCCAATGAAGAAGCGCACCTTGTCATGCTCGGAAACGCCATAAACGTTGTCTACAAGCCTTTCCTGCAAACGTCGGCGCCTTCCGCAACCGCCGCAGCCCAATAGAATAAAGCCCCGGCAACCATGCGTGAATCGCGTGAATTCACGAATTTGACGGCTAAGAGCATATTTTGCTACAATCTATGTTCCGTGTGCAGTGTTCTTTGTGTATTGATTCGCGCACAATCTATTATTCCGGGGCGCGGTCGTACGCATGACAGGCGCATCCAATTTCCGTTGCGGCCGCGCGGTTTCCCCTGCAACCATGACGGGGCGCGTTGTCCGCATGCCGGTGGCGCGGCGCATCGTGCGCCGCCGCCGCGTTATACCGTTTGAAAGTTGACAGTTCCATGTTTGAAAGCTTGGCAAAACGGCTTGATTCCGTTTTCAAAACGATCCGCGGTCAAGGGCGCCTGACCGAGGCGAATATGCGCGATGCGTTGCAACAAATACGCACCGCGCTGCTCGAGGCGGACGTTAATTTTCAGGTGGTGAAGAAGTTTATCGCCGACGTGCAGGAAGCGGCGCTGGGCGAGAAGGTGCTGGACAGCATTCACCCGGGCCAGCAGATCGTGAAGATTGTTCACGACGAGTTGGTGAAGGTGATGGGCGAGAAGAACGCGCCGCTTGCGAAAGCGTCGAAACCGCCCACCATTATCATGCTGGTCGGCCTGCAGGGGCAGGGCAAAACGACCAGCGCGGGCAAGCTGGCCGTGCATTTGAAAAAAGCGGGTCAGAAAACCCTGCTTGTGGGCGCGGACGTGTATCGTCCCGCCGCCATTCGTCAGTTGGAAATTGTCGCGCAGCAGGCGGGCGCCGAGATGTTCAGTCTCGGCGAACACGCCGACCCGGTGGAAACGTGTCTGATGGCATTGGGCGAAGCCGGGCTGCGCGGGTGCGACACGATAGTGCTCGATACGGCAGGCCGCCTGCATGTTGATGAAGAAATGATGCTCGAGGCGCGGCAGATTGCCGACCAGTTGAATCCGCATGAAATCCTGTTCGTGGCGAACGCCATGACCGGCCAGGACGCCGTCAATTCGGCGCGACAGTTCCATGAGGCGCTCCCGCTCTCGGGCGTTATCCTGACGCAGATGGACGGCGACGCGCGCGGCGGCGCGGCCATCAGCCTCATCGAGGTGACCGGTTGCCCCGTGAAGTTTGTGGGCGTGGGCGAAAAGCTCGACGCCCTCGAACCGTTCCATCCCGAACGCATGGCAAACCAGATTCTGGGCATGGGAGACATTGTGTCGCTGGTGGAGAAAGCGCAGCAGGTGGTGGACCGCGACAGCGCCGAGAATCTCCAGAAGAAGATGCGCAGGGGCGACTGGGACCTCGAGGACTTTCTGGGACACATGCGCCAGGTGCGCAAGATGGGCAACATCAGCGATATGCTGCAGAAGATACCGGGAATGAGCAAAATGATGCCGCAGGGAATGGACATGGCCGAAGACGAACTCAAGTACACCGAGGCCATTATCCTGTCCATGACGTTGAAGGAACGGCGCAACCCGAACCTCATCAACGGAAGCAGGCGCAGGCGCATCGCGGACGGAAGCGGCACCAACGTGCAGGATGTTAATGCGCTCTTAAAAGAATTTCAGAAAATGAAGGTCATGATGAAGCAGATGATGAAAGGCGGCAAGGGCAAAGGCAAGCGCAGGGGCGGCATGGCGCCGGGAGGCATGTTTCCGCCCATGCCGCCGGGATTTTGATGTTTTTTATGAATTGTGTTTTGTAGGATGAGTAGGATAGGCAGGACGCGTAGGACAGGTGTGACGAAGCAGTATTAGGACCTGTAAAAACAGATGTCCTGCGCGTCCTGCCAATCCTGCGCGTTCTATAACCGGATGGCGGGCAGGGCCCGCGTTAGTTGGTATTGTTTTGTGTAATGCGCAGCAACAAGAACGGCTGCCGAGAGGATTAACATGGCGACAAGAATTCGTTTGAAACGCGGTGGACGCAAGGCCAAGCCCTATTACCGGATCGTGGTGCAGGATGCGCGGGCGCGACGGGGCGGCCCCGAACTGGACATTATCGGGTTTTACCACCCTGCGGCGCGTCCCGAACCGGTCAGCGAGGTGAATGTGCACCGCGCGCTCGACTGGTTGAAGAAGGGCGCCGAAATGTCGGACACGGCCCGCAGCATCATGAGCAAGCTGGGCGTGTTGCGCCACTATCACGAAGGCACCATGCCTGAAGAGCCGACATGCACGCTTACCGGCGGCGTGGTCGTGAACAAAGGATATAATGCGC
>DSBB01000299.1 GCA_011046175.1 Candidatus Hydrogenedentota bacterium
GTCACCGCCACCACGTCGTGGCGGCGACTGGCAACGCGCAGCGCGGTCTCGTAATCATCTGCCATGAAATCCGAAACAAGAAAAACCACCGCGCGACGGCGTATCACGCTGTTCAGATAATGCAGCGCCCCGGGGATGTCGGTGCCGGTGCGCTTCGGTTCGAAATACAACACCTCGCGAATGACGCGCAACACATGCCGGCTGCCCTTTTGCGGCGGCACATACAACTCGATGGCGTCGGTAAACACCAGCAATCCCACCTTGTCGTTGTTTTTGATGGCGGAAAAGGCAAGCACGGCGCACAGTTCGGCGGCCAGCTCGTTCTTGAACCGGGACACACTGCCGAACCGCCCCGAACCGCTCATGTCCACCATGAGCATGACGGTCAGTTCGCGCTCCTCCGCCATGACCTTCACATGAGGCTCGCCCGTGCGCGCCGTGACATTCCAGTCAATGCTTCGGATGTCGTCGCCGGGCACATAGCCGCGCACTTCCCGAAATTCCATGCCTTGGCCCTTGAATACGCTCTCGTACTGGCCGGCCAGAATCTCGTTGACCATGCGTCGTGTGCGAATGTGTATCCGCCGTATCTGTTGCATGACCTCCTGAGGGATCATGGGTTTCTTGTTCCTTCTTGCTACTGTCTGACGTGTCGGACGTGTCAGACATGTCCGACGGCGTTACGGCACGGGGACGGTGTCCAATATCTTGCGAATAATGTCTTCGCTCGTCATGTTTTCCGCCTCGGCCTCGTAAGTAACCTTGACCCGGTGACGCAGCACGTCCATCGCCACCTGCTTCACATCATTCGGAAACACATTGCCTTCGCCCTGCAAAAACGCCATGGCCCGCGCGGCCTGTTGCAGGTAAATGGTGGCGCGGGGCGATGCGCCGTATTCAATCAGGGGTTTCAGCGCCATGCCAAAAGTTTCCGGTTCGCGCGTGGCATACACCAAATCCACAATGTAGTTCTTGGCCTTGTCGTCCACATAAATCTGATTGACTATTTCCCGCGCTTCAAGTATCTGCGCCTTTTTTACAACCGCGTCCACATGCTGTTTGTGCAACACATCCACGCGGTCCATAATCTCGCGCTCCTCGGCGCGGGTGGGATAACCCACTTTCAACTTCAACATGAAGCGGTCCACCTGCGCCTCCGGCAACGGATAGGTTCCTTCCTGCTCGATTGGATTCTGCGTGGCCAGCACCATGAACGGTTCTTCAAGCGAAAACGTCTCTTCGCCAATGGTCACCTGGCGCTCCTGCATCGCTTCAAGCAAGGCGCTTTGCACCTTCGCCGGGGCGCGGTTGATTTCGTCCGCGAGGATGATGTTCCCGAATATGGGGCCTTTTTTGGTTATGAATTCGGCTGTTTTAGGCGTGTATACCAATGTGCCGATAAGATCGGCGGGCAACAGATCCGGGGTGAATTGTATGCGCCGAAACACGCAGTCCATGGCCTGCGAGAGGGTGGTTACAGCGGTGGTCTTCGCCAAGCCGGGCACCCCTTCTATCAGCACATGACCATTGGCAAGTATGCCCACCAGCAACCGGTCCACCATGTATTGCTGGCCTACAATCACCCGCGCTATTTCTCCGCGCAACCGGTTCACCAAGTCGGCGTGCTGTTCCACACTGCGGCGTACCGCTTCTACATTTACGGTCATGAATCAGTTCTCCTTTGCTTCGCGCTGCAATGCCTGCGCGACAATGCGTTCCACTTCCTTGAAATCCCCCTCCATGGCGTCGTCTGAAGGGCGGACGCCCCTGTAGCCCGTGTCGTCAACAGACTGCTTCAATTTGGCATGAAGCGGTCTGCATGAATCAGAAACGCCGGCGTTAATACATTCCAACGCGCTGCACAACGCACGGTAAAATCCGTAAAAGTCGCCGTCAAGACGGCTGCGGCGCGCTTCATGCAGCAACGCCTGCGCCTGTTTCGACGGCGATAACGCGGCGTCAGTTGCCGCGGCAAGCCGCCTGTTCCCCGCTTTACGCCAAAGCAACGCAGCCGCGCAAAGCAACAGTGCAACAATCAAAACGGCCCACAATCCGGCGCGTGATCCGCGTATGGTGATCGTTGCCGCGTCTGTTTCCAAAACATGCGTGGGCGTATTTTCGTCAACAGCGGAAATCCGGCTCTCGCCAGGCTCCTCCCATGCAATTACACGCAGGGTAAGGGGCGGCGCGGTATAGACGCCCGCTTCTTCGGCGCGATAGCCGACAACCACGCGCGTCTCATGGCGATCGCCCGAACTACGCGACCGCATCTCCAGTAGCTCCGCCCCCCCCCAATCCAACACCGGAAGTTGGGGCGGCAAGACGGTATACGCTCCCGGCGCGCCCTCCCAGGATACGATGTATTCCACGGGAAACACGTCGCCTGGACGCGCCGCATACTTCTGCGCGGCCACGGAGACCTCGACTGCCGCCGAGGTTTGAACGGCGCAAAGAATGACAGGCAATGCCGCCAGAAATATCAAGACACAACGATTCATGGTTGCGTTGAGCACATATCATGCCAATACGACGCAATAGATAACTCAAACAAATAACGTGAGATATTTTCGACAAGAACCGACGGCACGCCCCCAAATAAGGTTTTCACCCTGATATGCCCCTTCGTCTGCAATTCAACGGAAAAGAAAAAACATCGCTGTTCTCGTTTTGTTCGCCGTTTCCATTCCGGAGCAAAAGGGATTTTCCTGTGCGGATGGTGTTATGATGGATGCGACAGGCGTTCGGGTGTTTCCCGCCGCGCGCGTTTAGGAACGTCTGATATAACTGTCCGGCAAGGGTTTGAGTATCAAGCATTATCTATCGTGATCCCCGCCGGACAGTTGTCTTCGGATAAAGAAATGCTGGTTTATGGCAGACCGACCATTCAGAATCACAGCCAGAATACAAAGCATCTGGTTCGCCTTTTCGGGCATCCGCGCCATGCTGCGCACCCAGCACAATGCATGGCTCCACGGCTGCGCCACCATCGCCGTCGCAGCGGCCGGCTTGCTGATGGGTGTTTCAGCCGAAGACTGGCGCTGGCTGGTATTGGCCATCGCGATTGTCTGGATTGCCGAAGCGCTGAACACCGCATTCGAGTTTCTTGCCGACGTCGCCTCGCCGGAGTTCCATCCGCTTGTTAAGCAGGCCAAGGATGTCGCCGCAGGAGCGGTCTTGATTGCCGCCGCCGGGGCGGCGATTATAGGACTGCTCGTATTCGCGCCGTATCTGGCGGAAAAGTTGTAAGAACTTCCTTATATGCATAACGGAAAAGTCCGGCGCGCGGCTCATAAAAATTTCAATTCGCCATCCGCCTTCCTGATACGGTATGATATAGACAGTTCCCTTTACTCTCAGTCGGCGTTTTGTTTTTGCCGGTTATTTTAAGCTTAGAAAGGTTTTATATGAGCAAGTTGATGACCAATCATGTGTTCACGTCTGAATCCGTGTCCGAAGGACACCCCGACAAGGTTTGCGACCTGATTTCTGACGCTATTCTCGATGCGTGCCTCGAGGCCGACCCCGACAGCCATGTGGGATGCGAAACGCTTGTGGCGACCGATCTGGTGGTAAACGCGGGCGAAATAACCTGCGGCGGCTGGGAAGGGATCAATCCGGAGGCCATAGCGCGCGGGGTGGTGGAAGATATCGGCTATGCGCATGAAGACATTGGATTCAGTTACAAGACATTCGAGTATATAAACCGGCTCCATGAACAATCGCCCGACATAGCCATGGGCGTAAACGAAGGAACGGGGCTTTATACGGAACAGGGCGCGGGCGATCAAGGCATGATGTTCGGCTACGCCGCGAATGAAACGCCGGAGTTGATGCCCGCGCCCATTCAATACAGCCATCAGCTGTTGCTGGAACTGGCCCGCATACGCAAAGCGGGTGAAATTCCCTATCTGCGTCCCGACTCGAAATCGCAGGTGTCGGTCCGTTATGAAAGCGGAAAACCCGTGTGCATCACCGCCGTGGTGATCTCCCATCAAACCGAAGACATCCCCCTCGATACCATTCGCGAAGATTTGGTCAAGGTCGCAAAAAACGTGCTCGGCGCCACCGGCCTGTTGACGGACGCCACGGAATATTATATTAATCCGACGGGGCGTTTCGTGGTGGGCGGCCCTCACGGAGACTCGGGCTTGACGGGACGCAAGATTATTGTGGATTCCTACGGCGGCGTTGGGTGCCACGGCGGCGGCGCCTTTTCCGGCAAGGACCCGACAAAGGTAGACCGCAGCGCCGCCTATTACAGCCGGTACGTGGCCAAAAACATCGTAGCCGCAGGACTTGCCGCGAAGTGTGAACTTCAGGTGGCGTACGCCATTGGCGTGTCAAAGCCCATGAGCGTCAACGTGTCCACCTTCGGGACGGGCGCCGTAAGTGACGACGTGTTGCAGCAAGTGGTTGAATCAAGCGGCCTGTTCGATTTTCGGCCTGCGGCGATTATGAAAAATCTGGGGTTGAGCCGCCCACAAGGCTGGCGCTACCGGGACACGGCGGCATACGGCCACTTCGGGCGCGACATATTCCCCTGGGAGAAAACCGACCGCGTGGACGAGTTGAAAAACGCGGTCGCGCAAAAGGCGTAGTCTATGAAAACCAACTCGGATACCGCCATACTGGGCGTGGGTTCGCCGATTGTTGACCTGCTGGCGCAGGTGCCCGAATCGTTTCTTGACACGGTGCCCGGCGCCAAGGGCGGCATGGAACTGGTGGCGCCGGAGGCGATGGATGCGATTGTGGCGCGCCTGCCCGCGCCGCCCGTGAAAGCGCCCGGCGGCAGCGCCGCGAACACAGTCTGCGCGTTGATCCGTCTGGGCATGCCCGTGGGACTTTTGGGCAAAATGGGCGAAGACGATATGGCGGCAGTATACTGTCGCGCGTTTTCGGCGCTTGGCGGCGATTGCTCTCGTTTCAAGACAACCGCGGAAAAACCGACCGCCCGTTGCCTGAGCCTGATCACGCCCGACGGCGAACGCACCATGCGCACCGACCTGGGCGCGGCAAAATTGCTTGCGCCGGACGAAGTTACCCTTGCTGATTTTGACGGATATTCCCATGTGCATATCGAGGGATACGCGCTGCTTGATGAACCGCTGACATTGAAAGTATTGGAAATGGCGTTGGAACACAGTTGCAGCGTAAGTCTCGACTTGGGTTCTTTCGAGACAGTTCGCAACACGCGCGGCAACTTGGAACGGTGGCTGCGGGATTACGTGGATATCGTTTTTGCGAATGAAGACGAGGCGCGCGCTTTCTGTGGTGACGATTCGCCGGAGAAAGCGCTGGACGCATTCGGCGAAGTCTGCGCGGCGGCGGCGGTAAAACTTGGCGCATGCGGCGCATGGCTGCAATCGGCCGGCGAGCGCGTATATGTCCCGGCGCACAAGGTGGATACCGTTGTGGATACCACCGGCGCAGGCGACTGCTGGGCCGCCGGGTTTCTTTACGGCCACCTGAAAGGACTCCCGCTTGCCGCCACAGGAGAATTGGCTGCATTCATCGGAGCGGAAACCGTAACGACGCTGGGCGCTTCGCCCGATGAAGACGGATGGAAAAGGATTCTTGCGAAAGCGGCTTCCATGTAGCAGGACCTTCATGCGCCGACATTTTCGTCGCCCGGATGGAATATGCCTGACGCCGAAGCCGGAAAAACATATTACGCGCAACAGACGCACATGTTGCAAAGAAAAGGTGGAAACTCATGTATGTAGGAAGAATCGTCAGCGTGGCGCGCACCACAGACGGGCGTCTGTGCGGCGTATATCGGGTCTCCAGCCGCTCCTTTCCCAACCGTTCGGCGCTCGTGGGCAAGGACAAGGTCAGCATCGTGCCGAAAGCGGGACACGAAGGCGACGTGCTGAAAAATCCCTATATAGCGTATAACTGCGTCCGTGTGGTTCGTAATGGCGACGTGGCCGTGGTAACCAACGGCAGCCAGACAGACGTTATTGCGGAAAAAATTGAAAACGGCATGCCCGCGCTTGACGCGGTGGCGCTGGCGTCTTTAATGCTGGATTATGAGAAGGACGCCTACAATACGCCCCGTATCAGCGCTGTGGTGGATAAAAGCAGCGGCGCAGGATGGCTCGGCATTGTGCGCCACGACGGACTGCAGGTCGAGCGTATCCCGCTCGAGTTCGGACGCCTCTATTATGTCGCCACATACGAGGAAAGCACCGTTTGCGCTCAGCGTTGCATCGAGTTCCCCGTCAAAACGGCGGAAGAAGCGTGTGATTTTATCCTCGGCAGGGATGTTTTCGCCGAGCGTGACAACCCCGTGACAGCTGTCGCCGCCATGGCCGCGGACTACAGTTTCACATTGATGGCAAAAGACGCGCCGACAACGGGCGGCTGAGAGCCTGCGCGCGCATCCGCCCGACCGCGATGAACACACTCGCCCGTGACAGGTGCGGCGATGCGCGGCCAGTTGGAGTACAATATGGGTTGAAAAGGTTGTTCCGCTGTTTACAACTGCAATGAAAAGGAGAATTCGATGCGCCGAGATAAGATAGCCTGCCTACACCGGCCGCTTTTTTTATGCCTTTTTATGGCGGGATGCCTGCTTGCGCCCTTTTCGTTCCGCCCAACCGTCGTTGCCCAGTCCGACGCGCCCGCCCCGTCCAACGGTTTTGTGGTGATTTGCCCCATAGACGGCGATATTCTGGACGGCATTGCCGTGGTGGTGGAGCGGGCGGTCGCCAAGGAGGCAATCGGCGCAGAGGCGATTGTGTTCATTGTGGATACCTTTGGCGGGCGCGTTGACTCCGCCATGGAAATCGCCCAGACAATCCTCGATGCGCCCGTGCCGACCATAGCGTTTATCACCGGGCGCGGCGCCATCTCGGCCGGCGCGCTCATTTCTTACGCCTGCGACCATATTGTGATGGCGCCGGGCAGTAATATCGGCGCGTCCACGCCCATCGTGCCGGGCGTGGAAATGTCGGAAGAAATGAACGAAAAGTCCATGTCGTTCCTGCGCGCAAAATACAGAGCGCTGGGCGAGGAGAACGGACACAATCCGTTGATCGGCGAGGCCATGGTGGACCCCTCCATTGAACTCTACGGACTCAAAGCGCCGGATTCCACCTACACGGTCTACAAGATCGAACGTCAACAGATAATCGAAACCTATGAAACAAAACCCCAGTACGGACAATACTCCATCGGGTTCCCCGGCGCGATGATGCAACAGCCCGGCGAACTGAGCGCGCAGGATGCGTGGCGCACCGTTGAAGAAGTTATGCGGGACTTGGTGGAAACGGCGCCCCGCCTCAATTCGGAACAAAACAACAACCACAGCGCATCCGCAGGTGTCAACAACGAAGGGGATATCAAGGGATTACCGGAAGGCGCGCGCCTGATTAGTCCCGCCGGAAAATTGCTTACCTTGACGACGCGCGAGGCTCTGGAAGTCGGGTTGATTGCGTATACCGCCGATTCTGCCGAAGACGCCCTTCGTTTTCTCGGCTTTTCTTCCTTCAGCGTGGTGCGCATAGAAAAGACTCTGGCGGAAATCATCTTTGCGTTTCTCACCAGCCCGCTTATTTCAGGGCTGCTTCTGTTGTGCGGCGTCGGGGGACTGTACGTGGAATTTCGCACACCCGGGCTGGGGTGGCCGGGATTGATTGGCGTAATCTGCCTTGCGCTCTTCTTCGGTTCACGCCTGATTATCGGCATTGCGGACTGGCTTGATATTTTGCTCGTGGTCGTCGGAATCGTTTTGCTGGCTCTCGAAATTCTTGTCATTCCCGGCTTCGGTGTGGCGGGCGTCACAGGCATACTGTGCCTCGTCGCGGGCATCTACATGTCGCTCACCCGCGTGCCCATTCCGGAATATACATGGGATTTCATGAGGTTGCGCGACGCAGGAGCAACGCTGATGATGGCGTGTCTGTTATTCTTGGCCTTTGTCCTGGTTACATGGAAGATTTTCCCGCGAAGCCGGCTCGCCCGCGGCCTGATACTTGCCGACGCCCAGGAAGCCGCCGCAGGTTATGTGGTGCAAACCGAAGCCGACGCCACTGCCGCAATCGGGCGGCGCGGCGTTGCAAGCACCATGTTGCGGCCGGCGGGACGCGGGCGCTTTGGACAGGATACGTTTGACCTGATGACCCGCGGCGAATTTATAGAAAAGGGACGGCCCATAGAAATTATTCAGGCGGAAGGCAATCGCTATGTGGTGCGGGAAATAAAAAACGGCGGCCTTCATGAAACAGAAGAAGCCAAATCTTGACGCCCTGTTTTCTTTCCAAAAATGCAAGTGAAACACACACACAAAATAGAATATGTGCATGGTTACGCGGCGGATGAGTTGGAACGGCTTGTCGGCTCTGCGGCAACACTGGAAACATTGTTGCATAGCGACGTCACCTATCCCGCCGGCAGCCTCGTGCTGGAGGCGGGCTGCGGCGTCGGCGCTCAAACACGGTTTCTCCTGAAGCGCTCACCCGGCATAAGATTGGTCTCCATGGACATTGCGTTTCACTCTGTGCAACGCGCCCGCCACGCTGTTGGCGAAATGGCGCGTTTTCTTCAGGCCAATGTGTATGCGCCGCCTTTTTCCCACAATACCTTTGACCATATTTTTGTTTGTTATGTTTTGGAGCATCTTCCAGACCCGCTTCAAGCCCTGAATACCCTGAAAACGCTGCTTAAGCGCGGGGGCGCCATTACCGCCATTGAAGGCGATCACGGTTCGGCATTCTTTTATCCCGAAACACAGGAAGGGCTTGAAGTATGGCGCTGCCTTCAACGACTCCAACTGCAAACCAGCGGCGACGGGCATATCGGACGCAGGCTTTATTCGCTGTTTAAGGAGAGTGGCGCAACTGATATCCAGATAACTCCATTGCCGGTTTACTGTGATCCCAGCCGTCCGGAAATGATGGAAGGATTTGCCGATAAAACAATTGTCGGAATGCTTAATGGCATTGAACATGAAGTACTTGCCCGGAAAATGATCGCCCCCGAAATCTGGCGGAAAGGAATCCGGGATCTGCTCAATCTCGCAGCGAGCCGTGACGGCATATTTATGTACACTTTCTTTCGCGCCGTGGCGAAATACGAATAAGTTGCCATTTGCCAA
>DSBB01000315.1 GCA_011046175.1 Candidatus Hydrogenedentota bacterium
AGTCTGTCCCTGTATTTCCGTATCACAAAGCATCAAAAAAGTCAATCCCCGCGAAATCCGTAGTCTGTCCCTGTATTTCCCCTGTATTTCCTTGTTGCGAAACGCCCAGCCCGGTCCGCCGGCGACTTGTTCGCCTGTAAAACGATACTCGACGCGCAGCCGGTAGTGGGAAAAGGGTTGCTTGTAAAAGATATGGCCGAAGTTGCCCTTGAAACTCTCGTATTTGTCATAACAAACCTTCAGCGCGCCGTCTTCGACGCGGAAGGTGTCCAGATAATTCACCCCCGCTTCCTCGCCCCTGAATTTTATGAGCCAGTCGTCCAAATCTTCGCCGTTGAAAAGCTGCAGCCACTCTTCTTCCGAATGCGCCCCGACGGCAACAAACGTCAGCGCCAGGAATAGGCCCAGCATGCTGTTGACCAAAAACCGCTTTGTCAGCATCTCTCTATGCTCCTTGATTTTTGCCGTCCGCTCCGCCTGAAAGATATCCGGCTGTGAACACCGCATGACGACGCCACCCATAAGGTAGCGGTTCTGTCCGTCTGTTGTCAATGTGGTGATTTGCGCGTGAACGATTGCTTTACGGGAATCTGCGCGACATTTTAATGCGCGCTGCAATATGCAACGCGCCCTGTTCTCCGCGATCCTCTTCGCAGGTGATGCGGTAATTGACTCGCCCTTTCGGCAATCGTATACTTGCGTATGCTTTTTATGTTCTGCCGTCGGGATACGCCCCAAACGGTGAAACCGCCGCCGCCACGCGAATTTGTCGCGGGCGACCACGCTTGAACAAAAGAAACAATGCAAGACGCACATATCCTGATTCAAATACTTGGGGTCGCGGGCGCCGTCCTGTTCTATGGACGGTTCTATATCCAATGGATCGTTTCCGAGCGGCAGGGGCGCAGCGTGGTTCCGGTGGCGTTCTGGTATATGAGCGGTTTTGGTTCCGTGTCTTTGTTGCTGTACGGCGTGTTTTCCGGATCGCCGCTGGGCGCGCTCAGCCATTGTTTCAACACCATCATCTACGCGCGCAATCTGGTGCACATCTGGCGCGGGCGCGGCAAGCTTTCCCCCGCGGGTTCGCGTTGGTTTCATGGCGGCATTGCGCTGCTGGTGCTTGCGGGTGTCGCTCTGGTGGCGTTTACATGGCTGCGCGAATATCAAAACACGCAGCATGCCGCGTTGAGCGATCAGGCCCGCAACTGGTTTTGGATAGTCGTCGGCGTGTTCGGACAGGGGCTGTTCGCGTTGCGGTTTCTCATTCAATGGATAATTACCGAACTGCGCCGGAAGAGCGTTATTCCCGCCATATTCTGGTATATCAGCGTGGCAGCCTCGTTGTTAATGATGATCTCCCATACCCAACGCCATGAATGGCTTTATGCGGCGGGGCTTTTCCTAACGCTGTTTGTATATGCGCGCAACATATATCTCGTTCATCGCAAAAAGACGCCCGTCGTCTCCGAATGACATCGTGACGACGCCTGATCAAGGAAGCATCTGGTATGAAATGGAGTGTATTCTGGAGCGCTCTCGGCGCGCTCGCATGTTCTTTCAGTGTTTCGGGGGAAGGGACGGACAGTAAAGCCGTTTCGCCTTTCGAGGAACGTTCCATTTTGTTGGGGCTTCATCGGGGCGGCAGAGACCAATGGCCGGAAAATACGCTTGTTGCCTTCCGGGAAGCAGTGGAACGCTGGCCCGACGCATTGCTCGAGTTGGATGTGCATGCCACCGCAGACGGAGAGGTGGTGGTGATTCACGACGACACGGTGGACCGCACCACCAACGGCAGCGGCATGGCGCTCAGCATGACGCTGGAGGAACTGCGGGCGCTGGACGCCGCCTATCACTTCACCGCCGACGGCGGCAAAACCTATCCCTACCGGGGAAAGGGCGTTGTCATCCCCACGCTGCGAGAAATACTGGAAATATCCCCAACGCACCGTTTTCTGATTGAAATGAAGGACGGCGACAACATCGCCGGGGCGACGGTAAACGCCATCCGCGAAGCGGGCGCAGCAAACCGCTGCATTCTTGCGGCGGTGCCGCCGATTTATATTCAGGAAGCCCGGGCGCTGGCGCCGGAAATTGCGACCTGCTATGATTTCCTGAGCGCGGCCACCCTGCTGAACGAACTGCGCTACGGCGACTGGGACGCCTACACGCCTGAACACAAGATGCTTGCGTTGTCGCCCTCGCTGAAGAAACGTTTCGACCTGACGCCGGAGGAGATTGCCGCCATCCGCACAAAGGGGATACTGGTCGCGTTCTGGACCATTAACAAGGAAGAGGAAATGCGGCTGCTGCTGGAAATCGGCGTGGACAGCATCCTCACCGACCGCCCGGACGCGCTGGCGGCAATACTGGCGGAACGGAATAACGAGTAAACGGCTCAATTAACGGGTTCGGCGTACGCGGTCTAATGTTGGGTGAAAATTGAGGCGCTCCTACAGTGATGACCCAGCGCCGTCCGACCGCGTCAGACTATGTCCGAAAGACCACGAAAAAACAATTATTCAGAGCGGTCAGCTGTCAAATAGTTGTCTTGCGTTATACTCATAAGCGTGCCTTTGCGATATATCGGAGGACTGCAAATGATGAATGTAATTGTAAAGAAGAAAACGCAACTGAGCCTGTTTTGCGTACTGTGTCTGTTGTTTCCCGCGGCTGGAGCAGCGCAAACGCAGGATCAAATTGCCGATTCGCGGCGGAACGCCATTGTCCGCGCAATTGAAGAGGTGGCGGCGGCGGTGGTGACTATTAACGTGGTGGAAATTAAACAGGAACAAATTATAGACCCCTTCTTCCGCAATTTCATGGGGCTGTTTGATTTTCATCTTCAGCGGCCGCGGGTGCGCGGACGCGCCGTCGAGAGCATCGGCACGGGCTTCATCTTCGACAAGCAAGGTCATATCCTCACCAACTATCATGTCATCGAAAAGGCCGATCTCATCTCCTCTGTAACCCTGTCCGATGGACGCAATCTCGAGGTGGAAGTGGTCGGCGCGGATGAGCGCACCGACATCGCCGTACTGCGCGTCGTGTCCGACGGCAGCCTGCCCCATGCGCGGCCGGGCGATTCGGACAACCTGCTTATCGGCGAATGGGTCATCGCCATCGGCAACCCCTTCGGCTCCATGATCCAGGACCCGCAACCCAGCGTCAGCGTGGGCGTGGTGTCGGCGAACCACCGGCGCGTGCGCCGCGAGGTGGGCGGCGGCGAGCGCCTCTATCAGGGCATGATACAGACCGACGCCGCCATCAATCCCGGCAACAGCGGCGGGCCGCTCGTGAACGCGCTGGGCGAAGTGGTCGGGGTGAACACCATGCTGTTCTCGCAGAGCGGCGGCCACCAGGGCATAGGCTTTGCCATCCCCATGAACCGCGCGCGGCGCGTCGCCGAGGAAATCATTCAGCACGGACGCCGCCGCAATCCGTGGTTCGGCTTCCGGGGCGAAGCAGTCGGACAAGTCAATCCCTACACCCTCAAGCAATTGGGCATCCGCGCCGAATACGGCGTACTCGTCACCGAGATACACCGGCAAAGTCCCGCCTACAACGCGGGGCTGGAACTGGGCGACGTCATCACGGCGGTCAGCGGCGAACGTGTCGAGCATCCGCTCGATATAGACTTTATCAACTGGGGGCTGTTTATCGGCGACAAGGTCGTCCTCGATATTGACCGAAAAGGCAAACAACGGCGCATCGCGTTTGTCGTAGAAGAGGTCGGTGTGATTACGGGGTGAGTTTCGCCAATCGCACCAGGGTCTCGTAGTTGCGCAGGGTATTGGCGGTGATGCGGCGCCCGTAGGGCGCGGCGGTGGGCATGAGCACGAACCCTTTTCCGGAGGTTTCGGCGACCTCGCGCAGGGTGTTTTTCACCAGCCCCTCGAAAGCGTCCGACTCGAGCGTTTCGATGGCGGACACTTCGATGTTGCCGAACAGGGTCATGTCCGCGCCGTAAAGATTGCGTACCTCCCTCAAGGTAATGTCGCCCTGGGGCGGCGGCTCCACGGGGTCAAGCGCGTCCGCGCCCATCTCTGCGATGATGGGCAGGATGTTGCGCAGGCGCCCGTGGGAATGCAATCGCGCCATGCCGCCATGCTTGTGTATGAGTTTAATAATCGGCGTGGTGTATTCATGCACGTAGTCGCGGAACAGCGCGGGCGGCAGGTAGGGTTCCGAGGCGTATTCCGGGCCATACACGCGCCAGAGCCGTCCCGGCGCGGCGGCGGCGGTCTTTTCCACAAAGGGATACAGGTGTCGGGCGAACTTTTCAAGCAGGCGATGAAACAGCGCGGATTCGGTGTAGGCCATTGCAATGTAGTCTTCCATGGAGAACAACGCCGCCGCCGCGCACAAGGGATCGCCTGTGTCCACCATGACCAACCCCCGGTCGCCAAGCGCTTCTTCGGCCTGCATGATGGAGGCCGCGTCCGGCTCATACGCAAACACTTCGTCGGGCAGTTCCAGAAAAGCGCGCGCGTCGTCCGGCCCCTTCAGCAGATGCTCCACCTGCCATACCGTGTTGACCCCGGCGTCGCGGCGTTGCGTTTCCGTGAGCGTGCGCCCGCCAACCCGCACTTTTCGATACGTATACCGCGCCCCGTCCCGTTCCTCAGTTTTTTCCGAAAAGAGCGCGTCCCTGCAATTATCCGCCGCCGGACGCGCGTCAGGCGCGACCATGCGAATGAGGTCGGTCTCATTCTCCGCCAGTTCGAGTAAAGGCCGCCATGACGGGTCGTTGTAGATGTTGAACGGATCGGGAGCGTCTGGGTCAACGGCAAACCCGCCCACCTCGTAGAAATTCACCGGCGTCCTGTCTACGGATTTGCCGGTAAGCGCATGCGTCAAACGTGTCTTGGAGTTCACCCTTATTTCCCTGTTGTCCGGTGTGGCGCGCTCATGTGGCATAAACAGCGCTGCCCTCTCGTAACGCTGTGTAAAATGCCGTTGCGGGGCAGTCGTCCTATTGTTCAAGGTCCTCCGGCCTCGCTATGACAATATCCACAGGCAATCCTACGCCGATTAGTTCCTCATGAATCCTTTGCGTCTATTCCCCCCAGTTGGCGTCGCTCTTAACCACCAGCAAATCAAAATCGCTGTTATCGGTATATTGGCCGCTTGCCGCCGAGTCAAAAAGTATAATCCGTTCCGGTTGGGCGATACGCACAACCCGCTTGATGATTCCCCGAAATCGAATTTCCTGTATTGCCCCACTGCTGGAAAAAAGTTTCTGTCCACCTGTTAATCTTACATCAGCATGTCGCATACCTGCAAACGGTGGTTTGTCATGAGAATATGTTGAGGAGAATATGTTTGACAAATGTATACCATTTGTGTATAATGGTATACACTGGCTCCGTTGATACAGACCGCTGTCCGGAGATGATTGTGCGCAGAAAAACACTATCGGAGACTTGAAACCATCCGCTTAGGAGTAACAATGCTGAAGCATGAAAACCTGAAGGCCGCCAGAAGGCTCCAAAGGGAAGTGGAAAAAAAACTTTGGGCCAAGCGAAAACGCAAGAAGGACGCCGTGCTGCATTTGCGCGTGGAAGGCAGCGTCATGAACCGAATCAAATCAGAGGCGGCAGCCCTTGATATGTCCGTATCAGACTTGGTTCGCCACTATTTGACCGAGCATTTCAGAGAGGAAGGCGCAAGCGGCGGCATGTCCGAGTTTTTGTTTGCGTCTTCGGCATTCAGCGAGGTTGTAATTGTAAACGATAACCACTGTGCCGTCTGTGACCGGACGCTTCATCGGGGAGCGCGCGCTTACTTGGCGCACGGACCGTTTCCTGCGTCGCCTTTAGTCTGCGGAAGTTGTTACAAAACCCTTCAACAACAACTTGACAACCAAAATAAATCTGACGAAGGAGAAGAATAATGAATGAGCAAAAAGAAAATTCGCACGTGGAAACTGAAATGGAAGGCAAGATATCGCCGGACGAACAGGATGACATTTATAGTCGCGCAATATGTCGCGCGCGAATGAGGCTGTCGTTGTATATTCACGCGACAGTTTTCGCTAGTGTTATCCTTCTCCTTGTGGTGATAAATCTTTTGACTGCGCCGAGAACGTTGTGGGTCGTATGGCCGGTTTTTGGTTGGGGCGCCGGCCTCTCCCTGCATTGGTTCCTCGTTACAAAGATGGTAAAACTTTATCAAAAAATAAAGTCCGAGGAAATTGCGCGGGAACTTGAAGACTGAATTTCGCGACAGATGAGGGGGGCGCGCATGGAGTGTTCCTCACCATTCCCCCGGCGCGATGCGTTTAATGCCGTAAGGCGGAACAACTATCGTCTTGCCGTCGGCGAGGTTCAACGTTTCGGGTGCGTCTTCATAGTTGAGGATCATAAGGTCGCCGTTTTCGCCTGCGCTCATGAACACCTGATCGGAATGCTGAATGTCAAGCGTCTTGCGCGTGAGCGGATGCAGCGTGTCAAGAGTCCGCAGGCGCTCGCGTATGAAGTCGGCGTAAAGGTCGTTCGGCTCCATGTCGCCGGGAAAACGGTGAAACGCGCCTGCGCCCGTATCGCCCCGCGTCCACCGCGCAAACGTGGAAGCGTCGCCCTCCACGGTTCCAAGCGCGCCTTTGGGAAAGGACGGGTAGCAGACCATGCCGCCATTGCGCATCCATGCGTCTATTGCCGCGAGCACGTCCGCCTCGATGACGTTGCCCCATACGAACACCAGCGCCTTGTATGTGTTTAGAAAACCGTCGCGAATCAGTTGCTCGTCCAGATAGTCCACCTCGACGACGCGCCGGACGGCGGCGGCGCGCGGATTGAATCCCCATGCGTACAGATGGCGGAAGGCGGCGTCCTCGAGCTGATTCATGGTTTCCGGATAATACACCGCCACCTCGACCAGCGGCGGGCGGCGGTAGTCCATCAACGGCAGATATTTCAGCCACTGGTCAATTGCGGTCTGGTTGTTGAAAATGTTCGAATGATAAGAGAAAAAGTGGTCGCCGTCATTTGTCATCAGATTGAAGAGGCGTCCCGCCACGCCCCGGGCCGTGTGCGAACTGGCGGGTTCCGTGCCGGTCATCACGCCGTAGTGCCGGGCCGCCGTCATGGCGAGGCGTGTCGCGCAGATGTTTTGCTCGAAACTGTCCGTCTCGTTGGTAAGGCGTATGCCTCCCCGCACCCGCGCCATGGACTTGGTTTGCCCGGGATAGCTGGTGCCTGACTCGACAAAGCCCCAGCCGCCCGCCGATTGATAGATGGGCGTGTCGGGCATGGCCGCGCCCGCCTCCCTCACCCACCAGTCGCACCAGCGCGTCATGGAGTCGGTGTACCATGACGCGAAATCAATGCGCCTGCGCCGGGACACGATCTGTTGCGGCAGAATAATCTCGATGTCGTCAAAGGAAGCGTAGCCGCTGTTCCATGCGGCGTTCAGCGCGTCAATGGTTTCGTACCGTTCCTCCATCACATGTCGGAAATGGGCCTGCGCATCAGGATCGCCCGCCCACCAGCCGATATGGATGTGCATGGCCTTGCCCTCGGGCGGCCAGTTGCCCCCGGCGGGATACTGGGACTCTCCGTAGTTGCCGCTCGGGCCGAGGCGCACGCCGCGCAGCGAGCCGCCGCCGTCGTAATGTTCGCCGAAGGCGCGCAAGACCCGGGTTACATGCCGCGCGTGGCACGGACTCCAGATGCTCTGGATTGGGTTCATGACGCCATGCTCGAGACAGACAAACCCTTTGTCCTCCTCGCCTTCCAAAAACCAGTTCGGCAACGCGTACGCGGAACCAACTATCAGCAGTGGAAACCATTGCAGTCCGCACGCCTGCACCCGCTCAACGAGCGCATCGTAATAGCTGAAATCGAAGACTCCTTCCTGTTCTGGTTCGATCACGTTCCAGCGCATGTACGCCTCGATGGCGTTGAATCCCAGCACGCGCGCCAGCGGCGCAAGGTTGTGGGCGTTTTCCAAGTCGCTTGCCAGCGAAGAGTTGCCGTCCCCGTGAACCGCAATGCCCGCCGTGGTAACCAAATCCATCGGACGCTCCAGGGTAATCATGGGCGCCACATCCGTTGGCACGGACGCGGCAATCGCGGCCCACGCGCTTTCCTTTAGCGGTGGATGCATGATTATCCGGCGCAGATACTGCAACCCCGAAATGCGCAGATGGGGATGAGCGCTGTCCGTTTTGAAGTTTTCCGGCATGGTGAACGAAAAAAAGGCGCGTCGCTTCATGCCCGTATTCAGCCGGGTATACGCCTGCTGCCGCGACGGCCCCGCCCACCGGCCGTTGAAGCGATCATCCGCCAGCAACTCCGGCTGGATCACGCCCGCGCCCTTGTCATGATAAACCGCTTCCAGAACGAACTCCTCCCCCGCTGCAGCGGGCGCATCGGCAAACCGGAACGCCCAATACAGCCGCGAATACGGGTCGGCGTCCTCCTTGATTTTCAGGCTGGATTCGCCGCCTAACACCGCCCCAACACAGTCATCACGGTTCAACAATTGAATCGCCTGCGTCGTGTCGTCTCCGGCGACGTCGTACAATATCACGCCCCCGTCTGGCAGCCCTTCTCCGTGACTGTGTAATACAGGCGTCATTACCATCAGGATGAGACCACACAAAAGTCGGTTCTTCTCGATGCGTAACATAAACGCTCTCCTCAAAGTATTTAACCCGAGTAACAGTTTAGCCGAATGGCGACGAACCATGATAGCCGAATAACCTTTGTTCATACGTCATTGCTAGCGATCCACCTCACGGCGCGGGGTTTTTCTTCAAAGAAACCGCGACTCGCATTACGGGGGGACACAATTTTTTCATAATGATACGTCTTATAT
>DSBB01000091.1 GCA_011046175.1 Candidatus Hydrogenedentota bacterium
ATCCAGTATATCCTGTATTCGTCCAAATGGAACCGACACGCCGCTGCAACTTGCGTTGTGTCATGTGCGCCTTGACTCAGTTTTATCACAAAGAATCCGTGCCGGACATGACGCTTGATGAATTCAAGCATGTCGTGTCGCAATTACCGCGAAGCACCGAACAAATTACTATTCAAGGTACCGGCGAACCGCTGCTGAACAAAGACATTATTGAGATGATCGAGTTTGCAAGATCTTTGGGGTTCCGCACACATTTCAATACGAATCTAATTCCCCTTACAGATGAGATGGCGGAGCGTCTGGTGGCCGCGGGACACGATGAGATAATGGTATCAATTGAAACCACCAATCCCGAGAGGTATGCAGACATCCGCCGAAACGCAACACTTGACCGGTTTCTCGAAAATATGCGCAAAATCCAAAAGGCCAAAGAGTACGCGGGTGCGACCCGTCCCAAAATCACTGCCTGTTCCATTTTCATGAGACACACCCTTGCCGACATACCCGAAATGGTTGCCATGTTGAAATCGCTTGGAGTCGTAAGGCTGCATTTTGCCGATATGTGCACCTATCCGGAATACGCAGGGCCTCTCACCCTCGCCGATGGCTCGGACTTGCGGGAACAGTCGTTAAGCGCCACTATGTCAAAAGAGCAGGTGGCTGAGGAGATGGCCAAAATCAAGGCGTTGGCAGACGATACCATGGCGATTACCGTTCCGGGAGATTGGGGCGATTTGAAAGTGAGAAAACCCAAAGACGGCGCCGTGCTTACGTGCAGCGAACTATGGCGATTGCCGTTTGTCAAACCCGACAGTACGATGGCTACCTGCTGCTGGGCGCCACAGTTTGTCATGGGCGATTTTAAGACGCAGTCATTCAACGAGATATGGTTCGGCGAAAAATATCGCAACATGCGATTGAAACATCTGACAAACAACCACCCCGAACACTGCCGTCAGTGCCAACAACTCATGTATACGGTGGCCAAGCCGAGCAGCCTTTGGGGTGTGGTTGAACCGGTACACTCCACTAATGATGTTTTCATGCGGTTCAGGCCGCCAAAATTCACTTCCCCCTTCTCCAACAGTTTGGAGAAGAGATGAACACCTCAACAGATCAACATACCGATTCCAAACTGCAACGGCTGATTCGATGGCACGCGGGCGAGGTACCCGGCCCGTGGCAGATTGTCGTATTTCCGACAAATCGGTGCAATTTGAAATGCAACATCTGCTGGCAGCGATACGTGGAGGAGAAGTGGGGGAAACTGGAGCACCATCGCGAACTGCCTGACGAACGCCTGCTTGAACTGGTGGATGAGGCGGCGTCAATGGGCGCGCACGAGTGGTCCGTCGCGGGCGGCGGCGAACCGTTTGTCCGCGCCGAACTCGTCCTGAAGATGTGCGAGCGCATCCGCAAACACGGCATGAACGGTGGCATTTTTACGAACGGTACGTTGCTTAGGCGGGAGCATCTCGAACGACTTATAGACATGGGATGGCAGCGTCTGGATATAAGTCTGGACGGTCCCGACGCTGAAATTAACGATGCCATCCGCAGTAGAAACGCCTTCGAGCGTTGCACGGCGGCGCTTCGTCTTTTGGACGAAATCAAACGCGCCGGTAACAAGACCCTGCCGGAAGTGGATGCGCATACGGTGCTTACCCGGCTGAATGTTGACAAGATGGCAGCTATGGCGCGGCTTGTAAGTGACATGGGGGTCAAGCGGCTGGGCTTTTCCTTTCTTCAGGTGGAAAGCGCTCAATGCGAACCGTACGCCTTGACAGAGCAGCAATGGCAGCGTCTGCCTGTTCTTGCGGAAGAAACATACGAACTGTGCAGCGCTTTGGGTATCGCCACCAATGCCGGCACCCTTAACGCAGCGCGCGAGCGCGGCGGCATGCGCGCGCGCCAACAAATCGCTTCAAAAAAGCATTTGTGCGAGGCAGGATGTTTTGAACCCTTCCTTTCCGTTACCATCCTTGCAGAGGGGCAGGTCGGACCTTGCTGCGCCTTCTGGGATGAACATGCAGACAACCTGCGGGACAAGTCGTTGCAGGAGGTGTGGACCGGCGCCTGGTTCCAAAATCTGCGCGAAAAAATGATGGCAAATGATTTCCCCGATTTCTGCGCTCATTGTCCTTCCCATTTCATCTGGCAGACTGAAGAAACGCGCCGGGAGCTTGTTGCCCAATTTCAAATGATGCGCCCCAAACCCTTGGGGCTTGCTCTGACAAAAAGCGTTCTTGCATCCATTCGTAAAAATGGCTGGAGGAAAACGGGGACAAATGCATGGGACTGGCTGGCGCTTAGTTGGAAATACTATATCAGAAGTTTTGATCTGCATAGGAAATGTTTGAAAATAACCTGCTATTTTTTGTCAAGGGTTTTCAAGACATTTCGTCTCCTCTTTAATCGGGGGCCCTATTATTCGTTTATTTCAGCAAAGGCCGGGATCATAAACACGGCCATCTTTTTTAAGAACCATGTCCTGGCCAAGAAAAAGGCAACCTGTCCGTGCTGCGGTTGGCGCGGCCATGACTTCTATTGGATTGATTGCGGAAATTTCATTGTGCCCCATGCGGAATGTCCAAATTGCCAGGCACAGGAACGACAACGGTTCATCCATCAGTTCCTCAATGTTCGGGAAGACCTGAAAATCCACAGAGGCAATCAAACCATAATACACTTTGCCCCAGAAGAACATATTTTTTTTCGCTATGATGCAGAAAATAACCCGCGGTATTTTGGCGTGGACAACGATTTCGACCGCATCAAAAGACTCCCATTCTCGGCAATACAGTTGGATATACAGAACTTGCCGTTTATGGACAATTCCGTGGATATTGTTTTCTGCCTTCATATTTTGGAACATATCCCCGACGACCATGCAGGAATTAGAGAAATCCACCGTATTCTGAAACCGGGCGGGAAGGCAATTATCATGGTTCCGTTTATGCTCGGACAAGAACACACAATTGAATATGACAAGCCTGATCCCGCGATTTTCAACCATGTGCGGGGATACTCGCCAAATGACTTTTCTGAACGCTTGAACATTTTTTCCATATCCGCTATCTATCCTGACGACCTGTTTACCGAAGAACAAATCGAGCGGCACAAAATCCCAAGTGACAGTCAAATCATTTTCGAGTGTACAAAACAATAACCCCTTGCGCATGGCTGTTGTGGACTGTCAAAACGGACGGTAATAGTTCCAATCTGCATCCAACGTCTCCAAATCAACCTCATTTGTTTTCTTGAGCACACAATACCGGTTCAACGGATACAGAGCAAAATACCATGCGGGCAGAATGTCAAAAGGCGCCGAACGCAAGCATCGGTAATACGCCCGCCAAAACGAGAGTCCCCTGCGCGTTGCCCCATGAAAAGCCGGCTCCACTTTATAAGCGTCGCGCTGGTTACGACAGATATAGGACAATACTTTTTTGATGGACGGCAACCACACATCATGCAGCATAATGCTGCCGCCCACCGGAATCAGTTTGTCAGCGTAAAAGAAATCAACAAGTGTGTATTCAAAACGATGGTTGCCGTCAATGAAAATAAAATCAAACCGTTCCTTAGATTCCAGCAGATGCGGCAAGGCAATATGGGAAGGCGCTTCGATCAATCGAACGGCTTCTCCATGTCCGGCACGCGCTATATTTTTCAGACCGATACCTTCCCACCATGTCTGCTGATACGGGTCAATCGCAACATGCCGGCCACCACCATTCACCTGAAGCGCTTGGAGAATAAAAAGTGTTGACGCGCCATAGGCCATGCCGATTTCAAGTGTGCGCGCGCTTTTTGTCGCGACAACGGTTTCGTACAATGCCTTCCCATCTTCATAAGGCAAGGACGCGGGAAAAGCATTCTTAGGCTTGTCATCGGATCCAATGACATACTTGCCTTTATAAATTTCTTCAAGAATTGTTTCTATCATTTCACAAACCCATGAAGTACTATAGCGCCTTATCAGTCATCTTTTATGACCGAGAACAAGAAGTTCGCAAGCATCATCATTGCGAGGAGGACGTGAGCTCGACGCGGCAATCTAGGGAAACGAGATCATTTCGCCTTGCTCGCAATGACACTACGCTGGGCTGTGGGCGATGCCTGCGTTAGAATTTCGCTTCGATTTCCTCGGCGGCGCGCAGCCGGCGTTCCCGTTCTTCGGGCGGCATTCCCGGGCAGACGCCCACTTCACTTTCGCGCATGACGGCCTTTTTCTCGGAAACGGAGAGGGGGATGCCCGCTTCCTGTTTCAATTCGATGATCAACTCGGAGAACTCCTGCCATAAGGCCGCCGTATCCCAGCGCGCCTTGTCAAGAATGGCAATGGCTTCGAGATAGCGTCCTTCTTCGCGCATGTCCAGCGCTTCCATGCGCATCTTGCGGCCTTCGCCGAAAGGATCATTCAGGTCGTTCCATGTGTCGCGGGCGCGCCGCCAGTATTCCTCCGCCTCCGCCTTTAACTGTTCCGCCCGCGCCGGGGCGTCCGTCGCCTTTGCCTGGCGTCGCAGTTCCTCGGCGCGCTTTTCATAAATGAGACCTTGGTTGCGCAATATGAATCTGGGCGCCACTTCCACGGCCGTCATACTGCCCGGATAACGTTCCACATAGTCCTGCCATCCTGCCAGCGCTTCTTCATGCTGCCCGTTTAATTCCTGGCACTGGAACAGTTGCCGCGGCACCCACCGGTCATGGGGCAGTCGAACCGCTTCAGACAAATATTTCACCGCATTGGGATAGTCTTCCAGTTTTTGTTTGTACATGGCAAATCCCAAATCAAAATACAGGCGGTAATTGCGGGGATTGCGCCGAATGCCGTCTTTGAGGAAATCAATGGCGTAAAAATAGAACCGTTCCTTTTCGCCTAGGCACGCCTGATAGACGGGATGCCACTGCCGCTGCGGCCAAGGCGTGTCGGGCATTTGCGCCGTGGCGTTATAGCCCAAATGCCACGCGCCGATGAGATACGCTTCCACAAACTGCGGGTCGAGCGCGACGCAGGTGCGCATAAGCGTAATCATCCGATACATGTTGCCCTGATGCCAGTATCTGTCCACTTCCAGCCAGATGAGATTTGCGGCGATTTTTCTAAATCCGAAGAACAAATTGAAAATATTGACGCCGCCGGCCTGCGCCTCGGCATATTGGATATCCGTGGCAAACATGAGTTTCTGTTGTCTCGCCAGGGTTATGAATTCACGGCGCTGCCCCGCGGCGTGTCGGCTCCGAGCAAAATCCCATATTCTCCGGTCCTGCTGATAGTCCCGAGCCACACGGCCCAGCAAACTCACCCCCTCCAATTCCACGTCGTCCTCCCACTGGAAATTATCAAACATCCCCGACGCTTCCGCGCGGGCGACGCTCTCTTCAAAAAGCGCCCTGTCGCGGCTGTCCTCGGAAGCGTCCTGAAACAACCGCTCGTTCACCGCGGCGGCAAGAAGCCATC
This sequence comes from Candidatus Hydrogenedentota bacterium, assembly GCA_011046175.1. Classification (GTDB taxonomy): domain Bacteria; phylum Hydrogenedentota; class Hydrogenedentia; order Hydrogenedentales; family CAITNO01; genus SLFT01. The sequence goes on from DSBB01000091.1 coordinate 5,465, forward strand.
GGTAATAGGCTTCCGATTCCCGCAAATGCCTGAGGCGCAAATTCATTGCCGCGCCTGCGGCGACGATCACTACAATAAAAAGCGTCGCCGTTACTCTGGGATATCGCGACATGATGGCCACAATTACACCTCCTTGCGCCAGAACACTACGTAAGCGCAAAGGAATCCGGCAAGACCGTATAGAAATCCGTACAGCAACAACGACGGAATAAGCACGTCGGCGGGCGGATCATTGGGCTGTCCAGTGACGATCTGCATCTTAAGGCTGAAGTTCTGAAGATTGGGCAGCACCGCGTACAACGCCGAAGCAATGTAACCAATCATGTTGTCTAGCCATTCGCCGGTTTGACCAGCGCGATTCTCAACATCCTTGAGATATTCCGTCAGGTTTCCCGTGATGTAAATGAACAACCCGCCCAGAATGGGCACGAGCGAACTGGTGGCCGCGCAGGACACCGCAAACGTGAAGGACGATACGATAAGGAACTCGAAATAGGTCAGCAGAATGCTCCATAGAAGCAAGGTGGGCATGACGCCTTGGCGCAAATATAAGGCCATGAAAAACAATCCGCCCATGAGCGCCAGATTTACAATGATGATGAATTGCGCGCCCACGAACTTGCCCAAAAGGTACTGCATGCGCCCCACCGGTTTTGACAGCACAGTGTAGATGACCTTGTTTTCGATCTCGTTGGGCACAACCGACGCGGAGATGTATATGGCGATGAGCACGCCGAAAATGGCGATGGCCGTCACGCAAATGTCCTTAATCAACTTAAGATCAATGTCGGTTTCGGAGGTGGGATCGAGAAATGACGAGACAAAGCTGGAGCCGAAAATGACAAGCAGGCTCAGAACAAGAAATCCTATCAACAGTTTGCGGCGCATACCCTCGCGATAGGTATACAAGGCAATATAAAAGGGACCACGAAAAAACGATGCGATGGCGTTCATAATACTTATCTCCGGGCCGCTTCGGCGGCGCCAATCACGCGGACAAACAATTCTTCCAGCGTCTCGCGGCGCGGCGCCACGCTGTTCAGTTGCAGCGATTTGGTTTTGCATAAATCAATTACATCATACACGGACAAAGCGCCGCTGACGCGCAATTTGGCCCGCGCCCCCGTTCTGTCTTCAATCGCCACACCCCGCGCCTTCAATTCCTCCATCGTGCTCTCGTTGACGCCGTCCACGTCCACTGTCATTTCTCGCTTGATTAACAGTTCATCAACGGTGCCGGTGGTCTGCAGCATCCCATTGTACAGGATGCCCACGCGGTTGCTGATCAGCTCGACCTCGAGCAGTTCATGGCTCGAGATCAACAAGGTTTTTCCCTCTTCACGCAACCGCAACAGAATGTCTCGTATTTCTTTGCGCACAATGGGGTCAAGCCCCGTGGTGGGTTCGTCCAATATCAGGATTTGCGGGTCGCTGATCAGCGCTTGGGCCAGACCGATGCGCTGCCTCATGCCCTTGGAATAGCCGCGCAACAATCGTTTGCGCGCATGTTGCATGCCCACCAGTTCAAGCACGGCGTCAATGCGCCGTTTCAGATCGGCCCCGCGCAGGCCGTACAGTTTGCCATAATAGGATAATATCTCCTCGCCGCGCAGGAAATCGGGATAATACGCGCCCTCCGGCAAATAGCCTATGTTTCTTTTCACTGCGGCGGAGCTGATGGCGCGGCTTCCCAGAATCTCGATGACGCCCGCCGTCGGAAATATCAGGCCGAGCAACATCTTGATCGTGGTGGTTTTACCTGAACCGTTCGGGCCAAGATACCCGAAAATCTCTCCCTCGAATATTTCAAGGTTCAGGTCTTGGAGCGCATGAACGTCCTGCCCCCGCAATGCGCCCTCGTATATTTTCGTGAGGTCCTTCGTTAAGATGACTGTTGACACGTGTTTCTGACCTTTCCGGTTATTTCGCGCGCATGTGTGGCGCGTACGCGCGGTGAAAGAAACGCCGTCATCCGGCTGGGCGCGTGATTCGCTCGCCGCGTTGAAGCGGCGGAGGTAATCAGACAGGCGGAGTTCCTGTCGCGCACTGTCACGTTTAAACGCCGTTAATAATAACAGAATTCCCCGTCTTATTCCAGAACCATTGTCCTTTGCCGGTTCTCGAACGATTTTCACTCGAACAGAACAAGTCAAAAACGCGCGAAAACACACATGTGCGCCCATGCGCTGCGACACAGCCGTCAATGCGCCGTTTCGCCCTGTTCCGTATGTTCCAGCGGCTTGACGCCGTATTCACCCACAACCGCAAGGCACAGGTCCAAATCGTCGGTAAGGATGTAATCAATTCCCGCATCCACCAAGGCGCGAACAGGCGCCTCCTCAGACGCGCCGAACCAGTTCACGGTAACGCCGTGCTCGTGCAGTTTCCCGACAAACGCCGCCAACCCCGCCATGCCGTTGGCATGGGAAAGTTGAATAAACTCCGCGCCGTATTCAATTGTTGAATCCACATACAACGCCCGGTTGAATCCCTGACGGCTCATATTGCATATCTTGATTTCTGGGACAACCGCTTTCGCCTCCCGCGCCTGCTCGAGGGTGCACGCAAGGAAACAATGGTCGAGCCTGTCCAGCGCGGCGATGGCGGCGGCGACCTCGGCGCCCAGCTTGTTGTCGCCCTTCAAATGCACGTTGCAGAGAACCGTCCGGGGAATGACCGACAGCGTTTCCTCGAGGGTGGGTACTTTTACGCCCGCAAATCCTGGGGAAAACCAGCCGCCCGCATCCAGCGCGCGGATTTCTTCAAAGGTCATGTCACCGACCTTGCCGCTGCCGTCTGTCGTCCGATCCACTCGGCTGTCATGCATGATAATCAGACGACCATCTTTGGTGCGCTGCACGTCAAACTCAATCTGATGCGCGCCCTTATTCACCGCCAGTTCAAAGGCGGGTAATGTATTCTCCGGCGCATTTTTATTGTCACCGCGATGGGCGCAACAACAGGTGCCCGCCGCCGCAACGCTTCCAAAAAACAAATACAACAGCGCCCATAACAAAAATAAACAACGCATATTCGCCAAATCTCCGTTTGAAACGCACATTACGACAAAAAGGTCGGTTCATCATCTGCACATAAAACGCCTCCATAGGATAGCGGGAGAACGGCGCAATGTCAATAAGAGGATGGTAACTGTCTAGCGAGCATAATAAGTTGAAGCCGTGGTACGCCCAAAAGTAGCCGTCATTCCCGCGAAAACGGGAATCCAGAAGATACAAGAAGAACTGTTAACGCCAGATGGATTCCCGTTTTCACGGGAATGACGGTAACGTTGTGTTTTGTTTGTGACAACTGCGCTGCAAGCGCCACTTCTTCC
>DSBB01000090.1 GCA_011046175.1 Candidatus Hydrogenedentota bacterium
CTGGGCGCGCCGCCCCTGACGCGCCCCATGCAGGCGTGGCGGCTGCACGGCAAACGCGAAGTTAACGCCACGCCACGCCTGTTTGTGCCGGCAACCGACATTCCGACCTTGCCCGACTACAGTACCAGGAAAAAAGCCGAACTCGAATGGGAACGATTCGGCGCGCCCCTATCCGCGCACCCGCTGCGCTGGCGCGCCGCCGACTGCTGTGACACGCCGTTTACCGCAAGCAGCCATCTCGCCGATTATGACGGCCGCAAGGTCTCGGTCATTGGCGTTGTCATCGCCGAGCGCCGCCTGTCCCTGCGCAACGGGCAGGGTTGCATGAAATTCCTCACCCTCGAAGATGCGTGGGGCGTGTTCGACGCCGCACTCTTCACCGAATGCTATCAACGTTGCGGCCACCTCGCCGCGTCGGGGCGCGTCCTTATCTGCAACGGCACAGTGCAATGCGAGCATACCGCCGCCACGATTATTGTGGAAGATATTACGATTCCATCATACGCCTGCGCCGCCGGACGGGCGGCAAATCCTGAATAACGTCCTTAAACATATCTTTTAAGAAACAACGCGTTTTGTGTACAATAAGTGCGGTAACTTTTCAATAGAGTGATGTTCAACGCCCGAGGAGCGGTATGCGCCAGTTTTACGAGCCAGAAATGAGAATGTCGTTGCAACTGCCAAGGATCACGTGGGCCGTGCAACAGCTGATTCTATTGAATGTAATTATATTTGCGTTGTATCTGGCGCTCCTGCCGCTTGAAACGGGGTTGGCGCTGCGAACGGGTTCCGCGCGGCTTTCACTCTTCTACTGGCTTGGTTTTCATCCCGGGCATTTCTATTACGGCTTCCTGTGGACGCCGCTGACATATCAATTTTTGCACGGCGGCCTGCTGCACCTGTTCATGAACATGCTGTGGCTGTTCGTTTTCGGACCCGAAGTCGAGCGTGTTCTGGGATCGCGCCAGTTTGTGCGTTTTTATCTCGCCTGTGGCGCGCTGGGCGTTCTCGCGACGGGCATTCCTTATGTACTGACGGGACAGTACGCCACGGTCATTGGCGCAAGCGGCGCGACCATGGGCGTGCTGGTGGCGTTCGCCATGATTGATCCGGAACGCAGGTTCTACATGTTCCCGTTGCCCGTGCCCATTACGGCCGCATGGCTGGTAATTTTGGTGGTGATGTTCAATGTGGTGGGATTGCGCGCCGGCGATCCAAGCACCTCCATCGCCACCCATTTCGGCGGTATGATCGCCGGCGGCGCGTTAATGAAGGGCATTCCCCTGTTCAACCGCTGGCGCCGCGAGCAAATGCTATACACGGATCGTCCCGGCAAACGTCCATCAGACGAATCCGAACGCATCAGTAAAATCGGCGACGCCGTGGATAATATTTTCCGCTTCAAAGATGACCGGTAGCACACGATAAAAACACTTTCATCAGGTTGCACACATATGCCAGGAGTCCAGGAATTCATCATAGTCATACTCATCATCATTGTGTTGAGCATGACCGGTTTGTGGCCGCAGGTAATCAGGGCGCTTCGCGAACTTCGGGGCGAGCATGTACCCGATCCGCCCCAAAAGCGCGACGCGGATGTGGAAGTGTGCTTCCGGCTGCTGGGGCTGTCCCCTTCAGCGTCGTGGGACGAAATTGAACGCGCCTACCGCTCCAAGGCAAAGATTCATCATCCCGACAGGGGCGGCGACGAAGACGCCATGCGCGCCTTAAACGAGGCGTACAACCGCATAAAAAAAATCAAAAAAGGATAACAACCTCCATCCTGTCCATGCCGTCCGTTGCGGCGCCGGCCGCGTGGTTGTAACGACGAGAAAGGAGAAACGCATGTTCCACAATCATTTTGTATGCCGTATAATTTTTCCGGCGCTGCTCGTTGCATTTGCTTCGGGGTGCTCGGGAGGCAAACCGGCGGAGACGCCCGCCGAAAACACGGCGGCGCAATCGGCGCCAAAGGTTTTCACCATAGGCATGAGCCAATGTAATCTTGGCGAACCTTGGCGTGTGCAAATGAATCATGACATCGCCGAAGCCGCCAAAAACCATCCCGCCTTACGCGTGATTTTCAAAGACGCGCAAAACCAGACCACGGTACAGCAAAACCATGTGCAGGAATTTATCTCACAGGGTGTGGATCTCATCATCGTCAGTCCGTTGGAAGCCGCGCCGCTGACCGGCCCCGTCGCCGAAGCGTATGAACGGGGCATTCCCGTCATCGTGCTTGACCGCGCCGTGCTCGGCGATAAGTTCGCCATGTTCATCGGCGCGGCCAACACCTTAATCGGCGAGGCGGCGGGACGCTGGGTCGTTGAGAAACTGGGCGGAGAAGGCAAAATTGTTGAACTCAAGGGACTGATGACCAGCACGCCCGGCCAGGACCGCCACACGGGGTTCAGGAAAGGCATTGAGGGAAGCGGCATCGAGGTTGTCTTTGAGGCGGACATGCGCTGGCTTCAACCCAATGCGCAGAGCGAAATGGAGTCCGCATTGACACGATGCCCGGAGATAGACTTGGTATACGCGCACAACGACCCCGGCGCGTATGGCGCATATCTGGCGGCCAAGGCGGCGGGACGTGAAAAAGACATCATCTTTGTCGGCATTGACGGGCTCCCCCAGGAAGGACTGGCCTATGTGGAACAGGGAATACTCGATGTTACCTTCGAATACCCCACGGGCGGCGCGGAAGCCATTGAATACGCCGTGAAAATCCTTGCCGGCGAAGAAGTTCCCAAAAATCTTGTGTTGCCGTCCCGCTTTTACACCAAAGAAAACCTTGCGGACGGCGGCGAATGGCTCGAGTAGAGGCGGCGGGCCGGAGGCAGTCTGACGGCGTCCGGCGTGTCCGATATGTCTGAATGAATAAACCGATAATCTTCAGCGCAACCGAGTTGGAAAGGAATCTGGCATGAAGTATTTGTTCTTGGTCTTGTGGGTCGCGGCCACGGTGGCCGCCTCAATGGCAAACGCGGCGATTGTGCCGGCAAAAATCGGCGAGTTTCCCCAGGAAATCGCGCGGCACTATACCCGGGCCGATGGATTGCCCGCCAACAATGTGGTCGCCTTGCGCATCGAGGCAGGCGCGATTATCGCCATCACCACCGATGGCGCCGCACGTTTTGCGGAAGGACGCTGGGAACCCATACCCGATTATGCCGGCACGCAACTATACCTGACGGCGGAACAAGACGGTTTTATGCTGCGTGAATGTTCAGCGGACGCCTTGTTTGAAGACGGTGTCGCCGTCAGACAGGCGGCGGGCAACACTGACGAACCGGAAGCCTTGGCAACTGCCGACGGCCTCTACCTCCGCACCCCATCGGGCGCTTATGAAAAAGCGGCGGCGCGCGACGGACAAGGCAGGCTGTGGGGCGCGGCGGATGTGCGCGGCGTTGCCGTGGACAGCACGGGCAACCTCTGGTTCGCCACCCCTGCGGGCGCGGCATGCCGGACAGATGACGGATGGAAATTTTACACCGGCGCGGAAGGACTTCCCTACAACGATTTTACCTGCATGGGCGCGGGCGGCGACGGTTCGGTGTGGTTCGGCACAAAAATCGGCGCCATCCGGTATAAGGGCGGACAATGGCGCTACCGCCAGGGACGCCGCTGGCTGCCGGACGATGAGGTGCGCGGCATCGTTGTCAATCAAGACGGCAGCGCGTGGTTCGCCACCGACAAGGGCGTCGGTTGGATCGGCCATCAATCCATGACGCTCGCAGAAAAAGCGGCCTTTTATGAAGAGGAAATGGAAAAATATATCCGCAGAACGCCCTTTGGTTACGTGTCTAAAGCGACCCTTCCCAATCCCGGCGACAAATCACAAATCGTCCTCACCGACAGCGATAACGACGGGCTGTGGACATCCATGTACGGCGCGGGCGAATGTTTCGCCTATGCCGCCACCAAGGACCCGCTCGCCAAAGACCGTGCAAAACGCGCCTTTGAAGCGTTGCGCTTTTTGCAGAAGGTTACCCAGACCGGGGAAATAAAACCACCCAAGGGCTATGTGGCGCGCACGATTCTGCCCACGGACGGCCCTGACCCGAATGAAGGGCGCCTTGAAAGAGATAAGCGGCATCGCGAGCAGCAGGACGCCCTCTGGAAACTTTACGAGCCGCGCTGGCCGAAAAGCGGCGACGGCAAGTGGTACTGGAAGAGCGACACCAGCTCCGACGAGTTGGACGGCCATTACTTCTTTTATCCCGCTTATTACGACTATGTGGCGGATACGGAGCAGGAAAAAGAGCGCGTACGCGAAGTGGTGCGCGATTTGACGGACCATCTTATCGAACATGATTTCTGTTTGATAGACATTGACGGCACCCCCACCCGCTGGTCTGTATACAGCCCGGAATCGTTGAATAACGACAAGAATTGGTGGCCGGAGCGCGGTCTGAAATCCTTGAGCATGCTTTCCTATCTCGCCGTGGCGGAACACATGACCGGCGACCCGAAATACGGCGAAATCAGCCGCGAACTCCAGGACAAGCACCACTATCACACCAATGCGATGATTTACAAGATTCATTTTGGCCCGGGGTCAGGCAATCAGTCCGATGACGAAATGGCCTTCATGTGCTACTACAACCTGATGAAGTATTCAAAGGACGAAGCGTTGCGCGACATGATCCACTATTCCTTCTATTCCGCATGGACCAACGAACAGCCCGAGCAGAATCCCCTATTCAATTTTATGTACGCCGCTTTTGGGATTGACGTCAAGCATGCCAATCCCTGGGGCGCGCATGACATTTCCATCTGGGACGGATGGCTGGAAGATTCCATTGAAACACTGCTTGACTTCCCGTTGGACCGCGTCGGTTGGGGACATCGCAACAGTCATCGTGTGGATTTGTTGCTGCTGCCGCCGCAACAGGCTTCTGAGCCTTATGAACCCCGACGTCGCGACCGCGGCTATCGCAACAACGGCAAAACATTGCCCGTATCCGAGAGGTTCTTTCATCACTGGAACACCGATCCGTGGACGTTGAATTACGGCGGCAACGGCGGCACCCTCGGCAGCGGCACAGTGTTTCTACTGCCCTATTACATGGGACTTTACCACGGGTTCATTGAATAACCTGCGCAACTCGAATGACCTGACGCCTGTTTCCGCCGTCGGACGAGTCGGACGCGCCTAACCTGTCCGACAGGTGTGCATATTCCAGCCAAAGGAAATCATGCTTATGCCGCATTCTAAAAGATTCATACGACACAGACTTTTTACACGGCAATGGCTCCCCTTTCTCCTGATCATTTTTGCTTGTCGCGGGGGATATGCATCGTCCGCAGAATCGGTTGCAAATCCCTTTCCCGGAGTCTCCCACATCCGTTGGGAAAAACCGGCGCCCGACCCGCAGGTGGCGCATTTGGTGTTTATTGCGCTGGATACGCCCGGATTGCGTTTTACCACAACCCCATCCAACGGCCCCGACGCGCCCCGGGAAACATGGTGCGAGACCGTCCGTGAATTTGTGGAGCGGGTGGACGCGCAAATCGGCATTAATGGAAATTATTTCATCTATGACAATGAAAGGCATACAGAGTTGCTGGGGCTCGCCGCTGCCGACGGGAACATCGTTTCCCCCTGGGGCAACGACTCCTATCGCTTTGCCTTGAACATCACCAAGGGAAACAAAGCGGTTTTTGTGGAACGCCCCGAAGACGGCGCAGGCACGGCAAAAACCGCGCCCGAAACGGAGCTATATAATGCGGTAAGTGGGCAGCCGATGCTGCTGCGCAATGGGAAGATTCTTGTGGGCGAAGGCGGCGACCGGCACCCGCGCACAGGCGTGGGGTTGACCGCAGACAATAAGCTGCTGTTGGTTGTTGTGGATGGACGTCAACCCGCGCACAGCGTGGGCATGACCTTTCGCGAGATGGCGGAATTGTTTCAAACGCATGGCGCGTTGGACGCGCTCGCGCTGGATGGCGGCGGCTCAAGCACACTCGTGTTCGCCGACCCGACGCCGCGGGTGGTCAATGTGCCCATGCCCACCGCGCTGCCGCTGGATGTCGTGCTTGACCCTCCCGGCATCGAACGAAAAAACGGCAATAACCTCGCTGTGTTTGTCCCGCCGCGCGGCAACGCCCAAGACGAAGCCGCAATGCCATAAAAATGTTCCCATTCCCACCCGCGCCACGACGTTTCTGCGCGCGCTTTGCGCATGGAAACGTGAACGGTATCTATCATCTTTCTTTTTGGATATTGTCTATCGCCGGCTATTGGCGATGGCGCGCAGGTAACGCATATAATCGCGCACCGGCACACGCCCGGAAGCCAACTCCCGGGAAGATTTCAGCAAAACGGGTCTTGCCGCTTTTTCCGAACCGCCCTCTTCCGTTTCTCCTTCATCCTCATCCACGACCTCACCTTCCTCGCCTTCACCTTCCTCGTTTTCGCCCTCGTCTTCTTCACCTTCTGTCTCGCCCTCCTCTGATTGCTCCTCACCCTCTGTCGCCGCATCATCTTCCCCTTCGCCGACAACCACCTCTTCCTCTTCTGTTTCGGGGTCTATATGAATGGGGATTTTGCTTCTCAGTCCGCCATAGGGAACCAATCCATATCCGGGCACATCAACCAGATACAGCACCGCCCCTTCGCCCTCAACAAATCCGGGAATCCCCGTTGCCGCAAGGGCAAGCGTTCCATACCGCCCGCCAATAACGACAAAAGCAAGGGTTGATCCCCGGTTCACATCGCCTTTGGCGACATCGGTGACTTCAAACACGACATCCGTATAAATGCGTCCGTCCTGCGCCTGAAAGCCTTCCGCAGAAAGCACCCTGCCGGATACGATATAGGTTGAACCGGCGACGAGCTTTTCTGTGGTTACAGGCACTTGGCCGGCGCCGGCAACGGCCGCTACGCACAATATCAGGGCAAGGAGCGCCGCAGCCGCGCCCGCGGGACTCATACGATTCTTCTTTTTCATAACATACATCACAGTTGTCAATAGGGTTCCCAAAATCAATACCATCATGATTCGCTGCCATATCCACAGGCACAACAGAACAGCGCCGCGGGCTGCGCGCAACAATGCGTCATGGCGCAGCAATTGATATGACACGTAGGGGGCGGCGCGGTAGTAAAGTTCGACCACCGCCGTTCCCAGCGCGGAGTTCAACAGCGTATTGTCGCGGAAGTCGCGCAACTTATTATTGAGACTGCCCAAATCCGTCGGCACCGTTCCGCCGCTTGGATTCTCAATGATATTCATCGGACAGACCATGTCGGGATCGCCGAACATGGGACGATTGCGCGGCAACATGCGCGGGATCGTCTTGTTTGTGTCGGCGCTGACCACGGCGTTTTTCTCGAAACTCCAAATCAGCGGCGTTCCGGCGGGATAGTTGTCCACACCGTATACATTGCCATCCTCATTGAACACTTCAGAGGGATAATTGGTGGAAAACTCGGTTGCGGGACGCACAATGGTGGAATAACTGAGTGGGAATGCGCCCTGGATACTGTCGAATATGTCCGCGGAAACATTGGGCGGCGCCTGGCGCTCATAACCCAGGCCATTCAAGGCGCCCATCGTCACTACATAGGACGGTTCGAAAAGGACGCCCTCCTGCCCGGGCAGTTCCATTTGCTTCCAAAGACCCATGAGATTAAACATGCCGCTCAACTGAATATCGGTATATCTCTGGTAAAGCCCGGTCATCGTGCTGAACATGGGAACCCGCCGTCCGCTGTCGTTGTCGCCGATGCTTGCCCATGCGACGATATGCGCGCCGGAAATCGGCGCGGGAGGAATGCCGGTGTTGCGGCGCACATGGGTGCGCGCTTCATGCTGAATGCTGAAGAAATTTTCAAGACCGTCCTCGCGCGGGTACAGCCAAGATACGCCCGAAATGTCGTCCGGCGCGAGGTCGCGCCATCCGGCCACATAATCGCCCGAAGCGGTTTGCGTCATAAAATAAAACGGGAACATGGTCGGCGTGGCGCCCACCATCCTGGCAATGCCGTCCGGTCCGGTCATCTGAATCATGACCGGCTCGACAGGCAATCCGTCCGAGGCGCCGGGAAGCGTTATCGTATTCAGCGGGTCCAGATTGTTCAGCGGCGTCGGGGAAAGACCAAGCAAATATCCCACCTGCTGCGTAATGGTTGCCTGCAAGTCAAGCGTGCCAAAGGTGGTGCCTTCTATCACCCCCGCCCGATGCAACGACGCGTCCACGACAATGTCGCAGTCCAATATGGTTCCCGCGGACACTATCACCACGTTGCCGCCCACCGGCACCGCCGTAATATCAATCGTATACAATACCAGCGACACCGCCGGCAGGATGCCGCCCATGCCGGTGACAATCACCGACGGGTCGTCCAGCTGCGAGTACCCGTCATTTTCTGCCACTTCGCTCACCTGCATAAAAACGGTCGGAAGGAAATCGGGCGAGCCGGTTCCCGGCACAATCGGGTCTTCGATAACGCCCACAAACCGAAAGGCGGCGTAAGCGGTGGGCACATCCTGCCATGTTTTGAATCCGGCCTTCACTTGTTCGATCTCGTCAAGCGTAAAACCGCGCCGCCCGCCTTCTATGCGGAACTCAAGACCCTCGCCCTGCTCAATCACGCCGTTTTCGTTGCTGTCGAACTCCTTGAACTGCCACGTGGCGTAGCGCAACTGCTGATTGATGTTAAACCCGCCTCTGGGGAAGAAACCGTACGCGTGGCCGGCAATTCCGGCCACCAACAGCAACAGTACCGCCATCACGGCAAGCCGACGCATACCGATAGTCATCCGTCTTTTCCTTTCATAAGC